>JBCBWJ010000187.1:0-6299 GCA_039817165.1 Pseudomonadota bacterium
CCCGATCACGCCAATCTTTGTCGTTGCCATAACCAACTGCCTCGCTCATTTTTACCTGACGAGGACAATCCCCATTTTCAAAGCAAAGGCAAACATGTCTGAACCTTTTACGCGCCTGGACATGTGGGCGGTCTCCTTATTTGTCTGCGGATTTATCTTTACAGGGCTGTATTGGATTGCAGTCAGCCATAGCAACCTCGCAGGCTTTGTGATCACCACGGACTTCATGTCCACCTACGCATGGCCTGTTTTTTGGGGCACAGGCATCGTGTCATTGCTAGGGGTTTGCGTCCTTGCTGGCCCACGTGTGATCGCCGCATATCGAGAGCGACCGCGCAAGGCACACAACACAGACTTTGATGCTCTGGTGTATCTTTTGGTCTACTGGATCAGCCTATACGTCATCTGTATCTCGGTCGCGCCGCTGGTCAGCACAGCAGTGTACGCGGCACCGGTCCAAGCTACATTTACAGTGACCGGCAGGCAAACCTCAGCACGCAGGGCCATGTGCAACCGAAGCGTCTCTTTTGACGGACTTTCGCGTTGGAATAACACGCTTTGCCGTGTCGATCCGCACGTCTTCGGCAAGATCAAGCGCTGCGATCAGGTTGTGCTCAAAGGTCAAGCAAACTGGTTCGGACTGCGCGTACACAGCGTAGAACTGACTGCACCAAACGGGGTCACCTGACCACACTGTTAGGCCACACTCCAACCGCCAGAGCAATTCAGGCGATAGCGCCCAAGGTCAGCAGATCACGGTTGCGCAACAATGAACTGACCACGCGGCCTTGCTCTGTTTCACGAACAGCGTAGCCATACCCGCGCAAGCGATGCTTCCATTCGCGCTCCGACACAGCCAGCCCACGCTCGCGCATCACAAGGTCACGCACCTGCTCAATATCTTTCAGTTCCATCGTTTCTTTCCCACTTACAATGTTACCCTCATGACAAGTTAGGAACTCGCTGTGGCAACAATCGTTCTGAATTTGGGCAAGCCCGAGGTCTTATTTGGACATGGTTGAAAGACACTTAAGGACTGCGGCGAGGGTCCCACATGCAAAAGTCCGAAACGTCCTGCTTCTTTCTTTTTGCAAATACCTTGGGGGTTTGGGGGCTAGCCCCCAATAAGCATCTACAATCCCGCGCGCGCTTCGATCTCTCGGCGTGGCTTGCGGTCCCGCTCCGTCGCCGATTTCAGCTGTCCGCAAGCAGCCATAATGTCTTCGCCGCGCGGGGTCCGGATCGGGCTGGCATAGCCTGCTTTGTAGATGATGTCGGCAAAGCGCTGGATCCGCTCCCAGTCGGAGCGTTCATGGGGCGCGCCGGGCCACTCGTTGAACGGAATGAGGTTGATCTTGGCGGGAATGCCCTTGATCAACTGCACCAGGCGGCGGGCGTCCTCATCGCTGTCATTGACGTCTTTGAGCATCACATATTCAAAGGTGATCCGCTCGGAATTTGACGCTTTGGGATAGGCGCGCAACGCCTCGAGCAGCGTCTCGATGTTCCATTTGCGGTTGATCGGCACAAGATGGTCGCGCACCTCATCGGTGGTGGCGTGAAAACTGACCGCCAACATGCAACCGATCTCTTCGGCCGTCTTGGCAATTTCAGGCACCACGCCCGAGGTCGACAACGTGATCCGGCGACGTGACAGGCTGATCCCTTCGCCATCCATCGCAATCAGCATCGCATCTCGCACATTGTCGAAATTATAGAGCGGCTCGCCCATGCCCATCAGGACAATATTGCTCAGCAGACGCGGTCGCTCGCCAGAGCCTTCGCCCGGTTTCGGCCATTCGTCCAGATCATCACGGGCCATCATCACCTGGCCCACGATCTCACCTGCCGTGAGGTTGCGCACCAATTTTTGCGTGCCCGTGTGACAGAACGAACAGGTCAGCGTGCATCCCACCTGGCTCGAGATGCAGAGCGTGCCGCGATCGGTCTCGGGGATATAGACCACCTCCACCTCGTGGCCGCCCGCAATGCGCACCAGATACTTCCGCGTGCCATCCGCGCTCACTTGCTTGGTGACCAACTCAGGCACCGCAATCACAAAACTCTCCGCCAGCTCCGCGCGATAGGCCTTGCTGAGGTTCGTCATCTGCGCAAAATCCCGCACGCCCCACTGATAGATCCACTGCCAGATCTGGTTCACCCGCATCTTCGCCTGCTTTTCCGGTGTCCCCTGGGCGATCAACGCGTCGCGCAGCTGTGGCCGCGTCAACCCGACAAGGTTCACAGGCCCCTCCGGCAGTTTCCGTGGGATGGTCAGAAGGTCCTGCGTGATCGGGGCGGGTTTGGTCATGGCGGCGCTATCATGTGACTGGATGTGTGCTCATATAGCAGTCCGACACGAAAACCAAACCCTTCCTTTGGGCGCTCAGAGCCCATAGACCTTTTTGACAGACGACTCCTTGGCGGTTTGACGCGCCACCCGGGTCACATTTGGAAACTCCGTCATGTCCGGATGTCCGCCCTCGGGGTCAAGCCACGTGGTCAGCATGTACAGATGCACATCAGCCGCGCTGAACCGCTCCCCCACACACCATGACTGGCCCACCAGTTGATCCTCGATCACCTGCCAGACGTCCCTCAATCGCCGGGCCCCTTGCGCCATCACACCGCTCAGGTCCGCACCTTGAGCCGCAAACCGTTCGGCGTAGTAGTATTGCTGAAACGCCGTCTGCACCGTATTGGAAAAGTAAACGAGGGTTTGCAGGTACAGCGGCCAGTCACGATCCTCCGGCCTGGGTCCAAGACGCGCCTCCGGATAAAGATCGGTGAGATAAATGGTGATCGCCGCAGCCTCGTACATCGCATGATCGCTCCAGGCCAAGACCGGCACCCAGCCATTGGGATTGAGCGCAAGATGCTTTTCACTGCGCGGTTGATCCTTGGCGATGGATGTGTCGATCAGCGTATAGGGAGCGCCTATCTCTTCGAGCAGCACGCGCACGGACATCGCCGCACTGCCGTCCGCGTAAAACAGCTGATAGCTCATGCGCCCATCCCCTCGCGCGCCTGCCCCATCGCCGCCACGTCCGCGTAACGCGTACACGTAACGAGATGATCATTGACCATCCCGACGGCCTGCATGAACGCATAAACAATCGTTGGCCCGCAGAACTTGAAGCCGCGCTTTTTCAGGTCCTTTGAAATCGCCTGCGACAACTCCGTTTGCGCGGGCACCTGATCCAGCGTTTTCCACCGATTCTGAATTGGCACGCCGCCGACATAGTCCCACAGATACCGGTCAAACCCCTGCGCAGCCTCGATCACCTGCCAGGCGCGGGCATTCCCGATGGTGGCCTCGATCTTTCCGCGATGCCGGATGATGCCCGGGTCAGCCAGACACCGCGCCACATCCGCCTCGCCCCAATCGGCCACGATGTCAGGGTTGAACCCGGCAAAGGCCGCGCGAAAATTCTCTCGTTTCTTCAGAATTGTGATCCAGCTCAGCCCAGCCTGAAATCCATCCAGTATCAACTTTTCCCAAAGCGCGCGGCTATCATATTCGGGCACGCCCCACTCGGTGTCATGGTAGTCGATGTATATCGGCTCAAGGCCAACCCAGCCGCAGCGTTCTGTCATGCCATCCCCCGGATCGTTTCAATTTTATGTTTGAGGTTTCTTTAACGCCGAGCCGTCATCGTGTGAAGGCAGAGCAGCTCATAGCAGAAAATGGAGACCGCGATGCCGCGCACGAAGGCGGATTGGGCCGATGTTCCTCCGGGGCATGACAGCCCACTGAACTACGCAATCGCGTCTCGCGACACGGCGACCGTCAGCATGGTCGACGAGGCGCTGAACGATGGCCGGGTCATGCTGGCCTACCAAGCTGTCGTGCCGTCTCGCAACACCAGCAAACCCGCCTTTTACGAAGGCCTCATTCGCATTCTCGACACGTCAAACCGTATTCTGCCGGCCAAGGATTTCATCACCGCCGTGGAGGCGACGGAGATCGGGCGCAAAATCGATTGCATGGCGCTCAAGCGCGGCCTCATCGAGATGCGCAACCATCAGGATCTGCGACTTTCCATCAACATGTCCGCTCGCTCCATCGGCTACGGACGGTGGAGCTATATCCTCGAAAAAGGCATCCGCGAGGACCCGACCATTGCTGAGCGTCTGATTCTCGAAATAACCGAAAGCTCAGCCATTCTTGTCCCCGAACTTGTGGTCAACTTCATGAACAAGCTACAGAAAAAGGGCATCAGCTTCGCGCTGGACGATTTCGGCTCCGGCTACACCTCCTTCAATTATCTCAAGAACTTCTATTTCGATATTCTAAAGATCGACGGTCAGTTCATTCGCGGCATAGCCGCCGATCCTGACAACCAGATCATTGCGCGCGCGATGGCGATGCTGGCGCGGGATTTTGACATGGTGTCGGTCGCCGAAAATGTGGAAACGCCAGAGGATGCCCTGTTTTTACAGCAGATGGGCCTTGATTGCCTTCAGGGCTATTTTTACGGTGCACCTACCGTAAGGCCGGTCTGGTCAGACGACAGCACCAAGCAAAAATCGGCCTGACCGGGCGCAAACGACTCGTTGCCCGCCCATACCGCTTACGGTAAGACCCCCACCAACCGTGGGGGTTGCGTCAGCTTTTGAGGCCGTTCAAACTTGTTGACCATTGATGCAGGCGCATCCTCCTCAACGCACACAATCCTTCTGGAGGACCTAACATGACGAATGTCGTAATTGCATCTGCCGCCCGTACGGCTGTTGGCTCATTTAGCGGGAGTTTTGCGGGGACGCCTGCGCATGATTTGGGGTCTTGTGTTCTGGAGGCTGTTGTTGAGCGTGCGGGTGTTGAGAAGGGTGAGGTGTCTGAGACGATCCTGGGTCAGGTTCTGACGGCGGCGCAGGGTCAGAACCCGGCGCGTCAGGCGCATGTGAATGCGGGTTTGCCGGTTGAATCCTCGGCCTGGGGGCTCAACCAGGTCTGTGGGTCGGGTCTGCGGGCGGTGGCGCTGGGCGCGCAGCACATTCAGCTGGGCGATGCCGCGATCGTGGCCGCGGGCGGTCAGGAGAACATGTCGCTGTCGACCCATGCCGCCCACCTGCGCGCCGGTCACAAGATGGGCGACATGAAATACATCGACACGATGATCCGCGACGGGCTTTGGGATGCGTTCAACGGCTATCACATGGGCCAGACGGCGGAAAACGTGGCCGACCAGTGGCAGATCACCCGCGATATGCAGGATGAGTTCGCCGTGGCCAGCCAGAACAAGGCCGAGGCCGCGCAAAACGCCGGCCGCTTTGACGATGAGATCACGCCCTTCACGGTCAAGACCCGCAAGGGCGACATCGTGGTCGACAAAGATGAATATATCCGCCACGGCGCGACGATGGAGGCGATGGGCAAGCTGCGCCCGGCCTTCACCAAGGACGGCTCGGTGACGGCGGCCAATGCTTCGGGCCTCAATGACGGCGCGGCGGCGACGTTGCTGATGAGTGCGGATGACGCGGAAAAGCGCGGGATTGAGCCTCTGGCGCGCATTGCCAGCTACGCCACCGCCGGTCTCGACCCGTCGATCATGGGCGTGGGCCCGATCCACGCCTCGCGCCGCGCGCTGGAAAAGGCGGGCTGGAGCGTGGCCGATCTCGACCTCGTGGAGGCCAATGAGGCCTTTGCCGCGCAGGCCTGTGCGGTGAACAAGGACATGGGCTGGGATCCGAGCATCGTGAACGTCAATGGCGGCGCGATTGCCATCGGCCACCCGATTGGCGCGTCCGGCTGCCGGGTGCTGAACACGCTTCTGTTCGAGATGAAGCGGCGCGACGCAAAGAAAGGCCTCGCCACGCTGTGCATCGGCGGCGGCATGGGTGTCGCCATGTGCGTGGAGCGCTAGAGCCGCGCCTGATCGAGATAAAATCAATGTGTTGCGCGCCTCCCTGAGGTGGCGGGCAACGAGGGACCAAAAGGAAAGAAAATCATGTCACGTGTCGCACTCGTCACTGGTGGAAGCCGCGGTATCGGCGAAGCCATCTCCAAAGATCTCAAGGCCAAAGGCTATGCCGTTGCCGCCACCTATGCCGGCAATGATGAGGCCGCCGCCAAGTTCACCGAGGCCACCGGCATAAAGACCTACAAGTGGAACGTGGGCGATTACGACAGCTCGGCGGCGGGCATCGCGCAGGTCGAGGCCGATCTCGGCCCGATCGAGGTGGTCGTGGCCAATGCGGGCATCACCCGCGATGCGCCGTTCCACAAGATGACGCCCGAACAGTGGCACCAGGTGATCGACACCAACCTCACGGGCGTCTTCAACACGGTCCACCCC
>JBCBWJ010000188.1:0-6267 GCA_039817165.1 Pseudomonadota bacterium
GCCATCAAGTATCACCTAACCTGTTGAAATCTCTGATTTCAGGCAGGGTTAGGTGATTCAGGTTTTTGCATTTCTGCTATAGAGGGGGCTGTCCCGTTCAACCACAGCACGGGCGAAGGCTTTGAAATCCGATAGCGCTTGGGGGTCTGGATCGCGCCCCGTGAACCCGAGGACATAGCCATCCACGCGTTCCAGCCTCAAAGACATGTCTTCGCGCACATCAAGCGCGTGATAACCAAGCTGCATGAAGTAGAGAATGCGCGCCCGTGCGTCTGCGTCCTGAGGGGCGTATCCGTGCCGGACATACATGTCCCTTACCGCAGCAATGCGCGTCTGATCCGCCTCATCAATGCGTCGACGCACGGCCGGGTCGCGCCGGGCCCATTCACGCACGGCGAAATCGAGACCGCGATCAAACAGGCGCGGGTCGACAAAGCAGGTGAAGAAGTTGCAGACCGCCCCCGTGATGGTCGTGGCCGGTGCCGCGCAGCGCTCCACGACAGTGTGCGTGTTGCGGGCCTCCCACCCGGCGAGCAGATGGTCCAGCAGATCCTGGCGGTTCTCGAAATACCAGTAAAAGCTGGACCGGGACACCTTGAGGCGGCGGCTGAGCGTGAGGACTTTGACCTCGCCCACACCGTCGGTGATCAGCATGTCGCGCGCGGCATTGAGCCAATCCGCGCGCGTGGCTTTGATCTGATTGGAGGGGGGCGCGCCGTCCACCGGATCAGCCGCGCATCGCCATGCCCTGAGCATCGTAGGGTGAGGCGGGGACCACCTGCGCGGCACATTCCGCACCCACGATGTGGACTTGCAGGTCTTTGCCCTCTTCTGCGACGGAGGCATCGACCATGGCCATGGCCAGTGATTTGCCCACGGTGTGCCCGTAGCCGCCCGAGGTGACGAAGCCCACAAGTTCGCCCGCGTTCCAGACCGGTTCGAACCCGCTGGCATCGGCATCAGCGCTTTGCACCTCCAAAGTCACCACCCGGCGAGAGGGGCCATTGCTGTCGCGCTCTGACATGGCGGCCGCGCGGCCGACAAAATCGCCTTTCTCCCAGTCGATCCAGCGGTCCATGCCGGTTTCAGCGGCGGTGTAGCCTTGGGTGAATTCCGCGCTCCAGATGCCGAAGGATTTCTCGAGCCTCAAGCTGAGCAGGGCGTTGAAGCCGAACTCGCGCAGGCCGAACTCCGCGCCCGCTTCAAGCAGGGTTTTGCGCAGACCGATATGTTCGGCCGCCGCGCAATGAATTTCAAAGCCCATCTCGCCCGTGACCGACAGCCGTCCGACTTTGACCCGGTACATCCCGATGTCAAAGGTGCCGCAGCCCATGAAAGGCAGGTCGGCGATCGGGCCATCTGTCAGTGTCTCGAGCACTTTGCGGCTGTTGGGCCCGGCTATGCCAAAGCCCACCACGGTGTCGGACAGATCGGTGACGTGCACAGTGTCGTCCATCCGGTCGGCAAACCACCGCATGTGCCATTCGCGCAAGTAGTAGCTGCCCATGATCCACCAGGTGCCGTTGCCCCAGTTGAAGATCGTCAGATCGCCCTTGAGCTTGCCTTCTTCTGAGAGCATCGGGGCGAGCTTTGCCCGGCCCGGCCCGGGCAGTTTGGAGGCCATGATGCGGTTCAGCCAGGCGTCCGCGCCGTCGCCCGTTACCTCGAAGCGGGAGAAGCCGGAGATGTCGACCAAGCCTGCGGCTTCGCGGACGGCCTTGCATTCCTCCGCCACGATGTCGAACGCGTTGGAGCGTTTGAGCGTGGGCGTTTCTTCGAACTCCGGCGTGGGTGCGAAGTAAAGCGGCACTTCAAGGCCCCAGCTTGCCCCCCATTGGCAGCCGGCGGCGGTCATATCCGAATAGGCAGGCGCCATTTTCGCGGGCCGGCCCGCGGGCAGCTGTTCGTTGGGATAGGTCATCACGAAGCGGCGGGTGTAGAATTGGCCTGTGGTTTCCTTGATGAACTGCTTGTTTTCGGCGAATGGCCCGTAGCGGGCGATGTCCATGCCGAAGACGTCTGCCTCTGGTTCGCCGTGGATCATCCATTCGGCCAGGGATTTGCCCACGCCGCCGCCTTGCAAGAAGCCCGCCATCACAGCACAGGCGCACCAGTAGCCGGGCTTGCCGCGCACGGGACCCACGAGGGGGTTGCCGTCGGGCGAGAAGGTGAACGCGCCGTTGACCCATGTTTTGACGCCCACCTCGTTCAGGACTGGGTAGCGGTCAAAGGCCAGCGTCAGTTCGTTTTCAATGCGGTCGGGGTCTTCTTGTTGCAACTCAAACCCGTATTCCCAAGGCGCGCCATCCATCATCCAGTGTTGGTGGTCAATCTCATAGATCCCCACCAGCATGCCCTTTTGGTCTTGGCGGGTGTAGGTGAAGCCTTCGAGGTCCACGGTCAGGGGGATTTCTTTGTCCAGCCCTTCAAGCTGTGGGATGGTGTCGGTGATCAGGTAGTGGTGGTTGAGCGGGGAGACCGGCAATTCCAGCCCTGCCATTCGCCCCACCTGCTTGGCCCAGAGACCCGCCGCATTGACCACGTGTTCGCAGTCAATCGTGCCTTTTTCGGTCACCACCTGCCAGCCATTGGGTGTCTGGTTGAGTTCGAGCACGCGGTTGTGTTCAATCACTGTGGCACCGCGTTTCTTGGCGGCCCCGGCATAGGCCTGCACCGTGCCTGTGGTGTCGATGTACCCTTCACGGTCGGCCCACATGCCGCCCAGAATGCCGTGGGTGGACATGATCGGGTTCAGCTCTCCGGCCTCTTCGGGGGTGATCAGGCGGACGTCGTTGATGCCAATGGATTGGAACGTGCGATAGGCCGATTGCAGCCATTCCCACCGGTCGGGTGTGCCCGCGAGTGTCATGCCGCCCGTCATATGCATGCCCACGGACTGGCCGGACTCCTGTTCGATCTCTGACAGAAGGTCGATGGTGTAGGCCTGTAGGGAGGCGATGTTGGGGTCGGCGTTCAGCGCGTGAAATCCGCCCGCCGCGTGCCAGCTAGACCCCGCCGTCAAAACGCTGCGTTCAATGAGGCACACATCGTCCCAGCCGAACTTTGCCAGATGGTAGAGAACGGAAGCGCCGACAACGCCCCCTCCGATGACGACAACGCGGTAGTGAGATTTCATGGCGGCCTCCGTGAATCGGCGCTTGGGTTTGAGGTGTGGACACTTGTGTCTAGTGGCACGCTAAACGCAGCGTTTGCGCAAAGCAATGCCTGTTTTGCGCGCGGCCTTTTGGGTCAGGTCAGGTGGCGTGAAGCGTCTTTTAAAGCCTGCCACAACGCGTCGTCGTGGCTGGATGCGACATGGATGCGGAACGTCTCTGGCGCGCTGTGACGATAGAGGACAACACCGAACCCAAAGAGCAAACGGGCGGCGGATCGAGACGGGGTTGCCAGATCAAGATCGGTGCCACGATTGAGCAGGCAAAGCGCGTTTGGTCCGAAGAGGTCGACCTGCGCATAGGCATCTGTGACGGTCGAAACCGCAAGGCCCGTGTCCGCGTCATACCCGTCTGCGCGGGCGGGGCCATTCACCTCGAGCACGCGATCCCGGCGCAGGCTGAGCGCGTAGGTGTCGCCAAAGCCCACATCGGGCCACGCGATCAGCGGCAGCTCCGTTTGCCTCAGGACACGCGGGCCTGAAAGCAAGGTCAAGCGGTCGAGGGCGCGCGGCTTTATGGTCACGCCCGGCGCGGTGATCTCGTCTGCCGGGTCTCTTGGTGGGGCCCATCTTTGGCTGTCGTCACGCATGAAGGCGGGCCCCCTCGGGGTCAAGGAACACAGCGGATGTGATTGTCGCGGCGCGGACCTCACCCATGTGCCAGATCGGGACGCGTTCGCCCATCCGGGCGTGGCCGTTTTCGACGAGGGCCAGTGCGATTGGGTGGCCCAAGGTGGGGCTGTCGTGGCTCGAGGTGACATAGCCTTGGGAGTGCGGTTTGGCGCCATCGGTCACCACATGGGCACCGATGGGCAGCATCGGTTGACCCTCGTCCACCGAGAGGCCGACCAGCTGCTTGCGCGTGCTGTCCTTGGCCACGTCCATATGCAGGCTGCGGTCTCCGACAAAGGCGGCGGTCTTTTTGTCACGCGGGGCGGTGACCCCCAGATCGTGCGGCATCGTCTCGCCGTCCGTGTCCTTGCCAATCATGATGTAGCCCTTTTCGGCGCGCATCACGGCCATCGCCTCCAGCCCGATGGGGTGGGCCCCGGCGTCGGTCAGGGCGTGCCACAGCGCCTGCGCCCGACTGCGCCGGATTGAAAGCTCAAAGCTCAGATCCCCGGAAAAGCTGACGCGCGCGATGCGCAGATCCGTGTCCTGCCACGTGGTCTGGGCAAAGTTCATATGAGGCAGGGCGGTTTTGGAGATGTCTACCGGGCAGTCCAGCGTCTCCACTACCGCGCGGGCGTTTGGCCCGGTGACGGTGAGGGTGGCCCAGTGAGGGGTGGTGTCGTGAATAAAGATGCGGTCGGGGTCGTTGCCGTCCTGGCGCCAGGCCTCCAGGTGGGTGCGAACGCCGTCGACATGGCTGGACGAACAGGAAATGACAAAGCGGTCCGGCCCAAGACGCGTGATCACCCCGTCATCATAGACAATCCCGCCTTCTGACAGCATGAACCCGTACCGGATGCGCCCGACCGCGAGGGTTTTGATCGTGTTGTAGTAGATGAAATTGACAAAGTGTTCGGCATCCGGGCCCATGACCTCGATCTTGCCCAGGGGCGAGGCGTCGAAGAGGCCTGCACTGGCGCGGGCCAAAAGAACCTCGGCGGGCACGCGCGTTTTCATGCCGCCTGGTCCGTACCACGCCGGGCGCAGCCAGCCGCCATATTCCCCCAGAGCGGCCCCGGCGGCGCGGTGTTCGGCCTCGAGCGCCAAGCGTTTGACCGGGTGCCAGTGTTGGCCTTTGTGGTGGCCGTGGTAAAGCTCTATCGGCACGGGCACAAAAGGCGGGCGGAAGGTGGTGGTGCCGACCTCCGGGATGGGACGGTCCTGGATGTGTGCCATGGCGACCAGCCCCGCCATGTTGGAGGTTTTGCCCTGATCGCTGGCCATGCCGAGCGTGGTGTAGCGTTTGAGGTGTTCGACCGAGACGTAGTTTTCGCGCGCGGCCAGTTCGATGTCTTTGAGGGTGACGTCGTGCTGAAAGTCGATCCACTGGCGCCCTGTGCTGCCGGGTGTGGGCCAAAGCGGGGTCAGGTGATAGCGCGTCTCAGCGCGGGTGGGCGTGTCGCCTTGGCCTGCGGCGCGGGCCTCCGTCAATGCGGTGTCCATCTCGAACGCGCCGTTGGCCGCCCCGATAGCGGTCATGCGCATGGGGTTGGTGCTGGGCAGAAAGGCCTGACGCGCCTCGCACCATGCAAGCTTGCCACCGGCGTGGCGCCACAGATGCACAAGGGGCGTCTGGCCACCCGAGGCAAGGATCGTGTCCACCGCATGGGTCCGCCCATTTTGCGACAGGCCGCGCAGGCGTTTGCCGCCGATGGCCTTGACCGGCCCCGCGTGCGGGTCGATGCGCGTGACAGTCGCGCCGGCCTCTGTCAGGCGGGCCTCGGCGGCATCGGCAAAGGAGTTGTTGGACAAAAGGGCCACGGCACGGCCCACGAGGACGTCATGCTGCGCCAGGTAGGTCAACGCGGCGCCGACCGACATGATCCCCGGTCGGTCATTGTTGGCAAATGTCACCGGCCGGTCCAACGCGCCCGTGGCCAGAACGATCCGCCCGGCCCGCATGCGCCGCAAACGAGGGGCGGCCCCAAAGGCGCTGTTTTCGGCGATGGCGACCATCTGGTGGTCGTAGATCCCATAGGCCGTGGCATGGGTCAGGATGCGCCCGCCCGCACGGGTGATCGCGTCGGATTGGTCCGCGACCCAAGTGTCGGAGCCCGTGCCCTCAATCGCATTTTCCAGCCGTGCCCCGCCGCCGAGGGTTTTGTGATCTTCGACCAGGCATACGTCTTGGCCCGCTTCAGCGGCGAAGCGCGCGGCCACCAGCCCTGCTGGTCCGCCGCCGATCACCAGCACCTCGCAGCGATCGTGGAGTTGATCGGCGCTGTAGCCGTCCAGCACCTGATCGCTCACATGCCCCAGCCCGGCCATTTTGCGAATGGCGGGTTCAAAGAGATGGAGGCGCGCGCGGTCAATGCCTATCCCTCAGCGGCGTTCGACATCAAAGGCGGGCTCGACCTCTTCCACCGTTGGCTCAGCGCAGGTTTTTACTACAAAACCTTCATGTGGCCCGACTGGCATCTCTT
>JBCBWJ010000189.1:0-6241 GCA_039817165.1 Pseudomonadota bacterium
GAGGCCCCGGCCAAAGAGGGTCTGCCTGCCGCGATCTGTGCGGCCCAGCCGGAACACATGGGCGCGCATATTCGTGACGCGTTTGTTGCCCGTGGCATTGCCCCATGCAGGGCATTCATGAAACACTCAATGCCATTCGCGATGCGGCGTGGTGGCATGCCGCGCAAAAGCGCATTCTGGCCGACCCGCCACGCCCGATGATCGCCGCAACGCCACCAAGAGGCCCGCGTGTGCTGAATGAGGCTATGGGCAAAGAGCGGCTGGCCGATGCCGGGTTTCCGGTACCTGCGGGGCGGCTGGTGGCGGGTGACAGGTTATGCGAGGCGGCAGGAGAGATCGGGTTTCCCCTCGCCCTCAAGATGATGGGGCCGGAACTGGCCCACAAGACGGATGCGGGGGCCGTGGCGTTGGGGATCGAGACGCCTGACGCCTTGATCCAAGAGGTTGAGGCGATGCGCAGGTCGGTGGCGCAGTTTTCCAAGACCGCTGTGACGGAGACATTCCTGGTTGAGCCGATGGCGCCCAAACCCCTGGTGGAATTGGTCGTGGGTGTCCGCCGTGATGCGCAGTTCGGGCTGGCGATGACGCTGGGCAGCGGCGGTGTTTTGGTGGAGCTTGTGGGCGATGCGTGCACTGTGCTTTTGCCCGCAACCGGAGATGATTTCCGCAGAGCTTTGGCGGGGCTGCGCGTGGCGCGGATGCTGGACGGGTTTCGCGGTGGGCCAAAGGCGGACACGGGCGCGGTGGTGTCGGCTCTGACCGGTCTGGCGGAGTATGCGATTGCGCAGGCAAAGACCGTCGTCGAGATCGAGATCAATCCTCTTTTCGTCTATGAGCAGGGTGTCTTGGCCGTGGATGTGTTGATGCAGGTCGACCCTGATTAGGCGTTATGCGTCCTTGGACGGGAGCGGTGGAGCGCTTTCGTGTCAAGCTTGATGGGGAAGCGCAGTCTGATTTTGGCATCGGCCTCTCGGCTGAGATAATTGGGGACGTGATCGGCCATGATCTCTGCGGCGCGGATCCTGCTTTGTTCGAAGAGATCCTTGGAGCCTTCGGCCTCCCACTGATCCACAGGCCCACGGTCCATCAGCTTGGGATAGACATATTCGGATTCCATAACCTCCAGCGTCTGGGCATGTCCCAGGTAGTGGCCAGGATTGATCGCGCATTCATGGATCGTGTCGACCGAGAGCGTGTCATCGGTGATCTCGATCCCGCGCAGGGTGCGGGCGATGGCGCCGATGATTTCGTTGTCGATCACCATGGATTCGAAACTGCATCCCATGAGGCTGCCCATCATGCCGCCCACCTCGCAGAGCCTGTTGGCGCCCGCGTGCGCGGCCAGGGAATAGGTGAGCGCCTTTTCAAATCCGTATTGCGCGTCCGGGATTTTGGCGTCGGTCATGCCGCAGCCCACGGAATTGGGCAGGTCGTAGAAGTTGCCCATCTGCACAGCGGCCGCCGCCAGAATGGCCTGTTCGCCGCTGCCGCCGGTGAAGGACCCGGTGCGCAGATCGGTGATGAAGGGCCATGCGGCAAACGAAACTGGACAGCCCGGCGTGATCAGGTTCACGATTGCGACACAGGCCAGGGTTTCCGCCACCACTTGGGCCAGGATCCCCGCCAGAGGGGCCGGGGCCGTGGCACCCGATTGCGGCGCCACCGCGATGTCGCTGGTGAGACCGAGGCGGCTTGCGTCGATGAGCGTCTCAAGGTTCTCCTGTCCGAAGCGCAGGGGCGAGACGATGGGGCAGCCGCCGAAGATGACAGACGGTTTTTTCAGAAAGGACCCGTCTCCGCCCGAGGCCAGATCGAACATTTCAATCGCGGGTTTGATATGCGCGCGTTTGCGAAACGACATGCAGGCGGGTTTCTCGGAACCGGCCATCATCGCGTAAACCTGCGTCATGTCGTGTTCAAAATCATCCGGCACGTCGGTGGCCAGAACGGTCGCGCCCAGCATGTGGTAGTTGTCGAGCGCGTCCACGACCCGGGTGAAGTCGTAGATGTCTCTGGCAACAGATGGTCGGTAGGTGCGGGTTTCGGCCTCGAACGTCGTCACGGCTGTGCCCGAGTTTGAAAAGAAAACGTGGTTCTTGCGGCAGTGAATGTCGTCTTTGCCCGCCCGGCTTCCTCGCGCGTGAACGTAGTATTCATTGGCCGCGATACAGAGCAGATCCTCCATCAGGGCGCGGGGGAAACACAGCCTGCCATTCTCGCGCAGGACGGCGCCCTTGGGCAGGACGATATCGAGAAGTTCGGGCGTGGCATCGGCCAGACCTGTCCGGTCCAGTATCGTCAGGGCGGCGTCGTGCACGCGCTCCATGTCTTTTTGGGAGAGAGGCCGAAAGTTCCCGCCTTCGAGGCCGGGCCAGATGGCGGGGGACGGGGTGACGGCCTCGCGCTGGGCCACACGCGCAGCACGGCCTGCGCCCTTGCGGCGGGTGCGTGTGGCCTGTTCAACATCGCTCATTCTGCGGCTCCTTTCAGATAGGGGGTGGCGGCGTGTGGCGGGATCTCTGTTTTCTCGCGGCGGAACGGGGCGGCGGCGAGCGTGGCGGCACTTTCCTCAAAAGAGCGTGCGGCGAAGTGGCCCGAGAACGTGGCATCGGCGATGAGACCGGGGGCAAGTGCGTCGCCGATGAGGTCTGTCTTTTGGCTCATGTCGGCCAGCTCATTTGCGAGCGTCATGTTGGCCTGTCGCGCGGTGACCACGATGAGCGTGTCGCAGGGGATGTCTCGCATCGGCCCACCGTAGACTGAGGACGCGATCAGGGTCTTGTTCTGCGTGTTGCAGATCTTGCTGGACAGTTGCAGGTCGAGACCACGCTCCGTCAGATCCGTCTGCAATTTTTCCTGCTCCAGCGTGTGGGTTGTGAACGGGGCAACGATGCTGGCCGTTGACAAAAACACCGGGTCGAGATGCGCCAGGTGAGTGGCCAGCGTGCCGCCCATGTAGCCGTGATCGTCGTCATAGATCACCACGCGGCCCTCGGGCTTTGCGCCGCGCATGATGTCATCGGGGGTCAGGATGGTCAGGCTTTCGTGCCAGTCCAGCGCCTCAAAATGGGTGCGGCCCGTTGCGTCCTTGCGCCAGGTGGCGCCGGTGGCGAGGAAGACGTGATCGACGGCCAGTTCCGTCACCATATCGGCGTCAACTGTGCTGTCGGTGAACATGGCGACGTTGGGCATTTGGCGCAGGGCATAGAGCCTGTTGTCGGCCACGCGCTTCCAAGGGGAGAGGCCTTTCAACCCGCTTTCCAGCAGGGCACGACCGCCGAATTCCGCGTTCTGCTCCGCCAAGGTCACGTCATAGCCACGGCGGCCAAGCTGCAACGCGCATTCCAGCCCGGCTGGGCCTGCGCCCACGACCAGGCATTTGGCGTTTGTACGTTTGTTGGTGATACCCTCCGGGTCCCATCCGCGGCGCCATTCCTCGCCCATGGTGGGGTTCTGGGTGCAGCGGATGGGCACGCCGAAGCCTTCGCAACTGGCGCAGATGTTGCAACCGATGCATTCGCGAATGTCGTCGATCCGGCCCTCTTTGATCTTGGTGGGCAAGTAGGGATCGGCAATCGAGGGCCGCGCCGCGCCGATCAGGTCCAGAACGCCGTCGCGCACCAGTTTGGTCATCAGATCGGGTGAGGAATAGCGCCCCACACCAACAACCGGCTTGCCCGTGATCTGACGCACAAAGCGCATGTAATCGACCTGCGCACCTTCGTTGGGTTCAAAGCGGGACGACAGAGTGTCGTTGGTCCAATCCGAGACGTTGACGTCCCACAGATCGGGCAGATGGGCCAGATGCTCGACCACCGCGCGGCCCTCTTCCTGGGCCTGCATGCCGCCTGCGCCAAGGTTTTCATCCAACGCGAGGCGCAGGGCGACGGCGCAGGTGTCTCCGACCTCTTCCTTGGTCTCTTCCAGCAATTCGCGGATCAGGCGGGCACGGTTTTCAAGCGATCCGCCATATTCGTCCGTACGTTGATTGTAACGCGACAGCAAAAAATGCTGGGGCAGGGTCATCTCATGTCCGGCATAAACGTAAACGATATCGAAGCCTGCTTGCTTGGCGTTTCGGGCCGCGGTTCTGTGCCAGCGGCGCAGCTCTCGGATGTCGGATTTGTCCATCACGCGGGCCATCTTGGGATAGCCGTCTGCAAGCTGGCGTTCGCCCACCGACAGAACGGGCAGACGGGTGTAGAGATTGCTGGCCATGTGGCCGTTGTGCACAAGTTCTATCCCGGCGAGCGCGCCTTCGGCGTGCACGGCGTCGACCATCAGGGACAGCGCTGGTATGTCTTGTTCATCCCACAGCCGCTGTTCGGGATAGGGGGACAGATCTGTGGAGGGGTGGATTTCGCATTCTTCTGTGCAGACCACACCCCAGCCCCCGCGGGCCTTGGTGGCGCGCATGGCGGCATGAGCCTGCGGGCGCAGGTGGCCCATCCCGCAGGCGTGTGGAACCTGGTAGAATCGGTTGGGCGCTGTCACAGGGCCGATGGCAACGGGTTCAAACAAAGAGGCGTAGTGAGACATCAGTTGCGCCTTTCACAATTGCGGTCTGGCGGCTTGGTAAACGATCGTTTACACTAGATCAGACATTTTGGGGCCTCGTCAAGATGAATGCGCATTTCGAGGCTCAGAGCCCGTCATGATGCACAAAGGATCACGCATGCCCAAATCCGCCGCAGACCGTTTGATCGAAGGGACCATCCGCTCTATTGCAAAGCACGGTATCGAGGGCACGACCGTGACCAACATCGTCGCCGAGGCCGGTTTGACGCGGGCGATGATCATGAAAGCCCTTGGCAACAAGGACACCCTGCTGCGCGCCACGGCAGAGCGTTTCGGAGAGGATTATTTCGAAAAGGTTGCGGAGCTGACGAAGACCGTGGGTCCTGATCCGAAGGACAGGGTGCGCGCGATGATCCGGGCCGATTTGTGCGAGGCGGTGTTGAACGCCGACACGATTGCCGTTTTGTCGGTGATGCGAAGTCTTGCGCAGAATGACCCGAAAATCCGTGCCTTTTCGTCGACACGTGATCGGAGGTTGAGGACCGCATACACGACCGCCATTGCAGATGCCTTGGGCCGGCCGGATCCGGAGGGAAACCTTGCCAAGGACCTCGCCACCGCGACGATTGCCATGCTCGAAGGGTTCTGGGCGGATTACTTCTTGTTCATGGACAGTTTCGACCGCGAGAAGGCGGAACACCTGGTCCTCATGTTGCTGGAACCGTATTGGGACAGGAGACCGGACACCTGACCCCTTGGAGACGGGATGAGGCTTGTGGAATAGACACGTGGTCAGAACGAAAGTAGGAACCGACCATGATCGAGATCTTCACAGCGCCGCTGCGATATCCAGGAGGCAGCAGGACGGTCGGCCCCTGTTTTTCCGGCCAGAGTGGGCGCGGATGGTGATGCGGGCTTTATGAACGTTTTTCTTCATATCGGGGATGCGCGCACCGGGAGTTCCACGTTGCAGGCGCTTCTGTTTCACAATCGCGCGCGGTTGGCGGCGGAGGGTGTGGATTACCCGGTTCTTGGCACGCGCGAGGGCAAGGGCGTTGCGCATCACAAGCTGCCCTTTTCGCTGTTGCCACAATGGCCGGTGCATTCGCCGATAGCGCCTGTTGCGGCGGATGATATCTGGGGCGCGATGCGGGATCATCTGGATCGCTCCGAAGCACGGGTGACGGTTTTGTCGAGCGAGGCGTTTTTGAACCTGTCGGAGGCGTCTGTCGCCTATGTGAAGGAGGCGTTGCGCGGTCATGAGGTGACCCCCATTTGCGTGCGTCGGGATCCCGAGGATTGGCGCCGGTCGTGGCGGGCCCATCGCATCCGGCAGGGCGAAGTTGTGTCGCCACCCAAGCAGCCCGCGCGCGATCTGGCCGGGCCGAAGATGGCGCGGTGGGGCGCTGCGTTTGATCTGGTGACGCTGCCCTATTCCAAGACGGTGTTGGGGGATGTGGTGGCAGCGATGGGGCTTGATTTGGCCAAGTTAGAGACTGCGCACGCGCGCAACCAGAGCTGTTCTGACGCGGTGCTGGAGCGGTTGAACGTGCTCAATGCCATGGCGCTGAGCGAGGCCAACCGGGCGGCGCTCTGCGTGGTGTTGGGGGATGCGTCGGGGGTGTTGAAGGGGGTGAACCTTGACGATCTTGACCGCGCGGCGTTCAACCAACGGGTCATTGATTTTCTTGCGCGTTGATCGGGCGTTTTCATCGCTGCATTG
>JBCBWJ010000018.1:0-14829 GCA_039817165.1 Pseudomonadota bacterium
GGTCGGGTCATTGCGTGTCTCCAAACAGGATATCACCGATATCCAGATCATGATCAAAGGCACCCTCTTGCAGAAACTGGATGGATTGCGCAATCACCACGGGGTTGTTGACCATGAAGGTATGGCTCACAGGCAGCTCAATGTGATCGGCCATGCCGGCAACCCGGGTCGACGCCACCGACACTTTGCCATCATCCACCCCGTCAATGAGATGCGAGTAAAACGGGTTGAGGGACCGGGTCCCGGCCACAACGCCCAGCTCAAAATCAACCGGCGGCAAGGTCGCCGCGATGCCATCTTCCCCGGTTTCAAGCTGCGCACCGGCAGGTCCATTGATCCATTCGAACAGCTCGATCCAGCCCAGTTCGTCCACAAGCTGTGAACCCTGATTGGGCGGCCCAAGCATCACCACGCGGCCCAACCGGGCGGGGCGGTTCTCTGAAAACCAGTGGCGCAGCAAAAGCCCGCCCATGGAATGGGTCACGAAATGGACGCGCCGCACGCCGCAGATGTCCATCGCGTGCGGCAGAGTGACCTCTGCAAGTTCCGCAATCGGCGCATCGGTGGACGGGTAATCGGCGCGGAAGGTCTTGTACCCTTCAAGCTGCAAGGCTTCTTCCATCACGATAAAAGAGGCCTCTGTGCGCGCAAGACCGTGGAGCAGCACAACGCAGTCCTCCGCCCAAGAGGGCAAAGGAAGGATCATCAAAAGACAGGCCAGTATCCGTCGCATAGCCTTGAGATATGCACATTCGAGGCGCTAATACAGCCCTGACGTTGCGGGGAAAGGCAATTCATGCGGCTGGCAGTGCGCGCGGTTATTTTGAAGGCAGACCGACTTTTGTTGGTAAACGCCTACCCCGGAGACCAAAGCGATCTATGGTGCGCGCCCGGTGGCGGGGTCGAGCCGCATGCGTCGCTGCCCGACAACCTCAAACGCGAAGTGTACGAAGAGACCGGGCTGACAATCGATGTGGGGCCTCCTTGCCTGATCAACGAGTTCCACGATCCTGACCGCGGGTTTCATCAGGTGGACCTGTTCTTTCGCGCGCAGATCGTGGCGGGCCAGTTGCAGGATGACTGGCACGACCCCGAAAGGATCGTGCACACGCGCCGGTTTTTCAACGAAGATGAGGTGAATGACCTCCGCCTGAAGCCCGACAGCCTGGCAAAGATCGCGTTTGAGGGCGGCTTTGGCTACGACCCGCTGGAGCGGATTGTGGAATAGCCCCCGCGTCGTCCCAGGCGCAAACGGCTGTTACGAACGGTCAGACGTTACCCGGTTCACATGACCCATTTTGCGGCCCGGTTTCACCTCGGCCTTGCCGTAGAGATGCAGCGACGCGCCCGCTTCTTTGGCGATGTCCGGCACACGATCCATGTCGTCCCCGATGAGGTTTTCCATCACGACATCCGTGTGCCGCGCCCCATCCCCCAAGGGCCACCCCGCTACCGCGCGGATGTGTTGCTCGAACTGGTCGACGCTGCAGCCCTGCTGTGTCCAGTGGCCGGAATTGTGCACGCGGGGTGCGATTTCATTGACGATCAATCCCCCCGGCGTCACAAAAAGCTCCACCCCCAAAACGCCCACATAGTCGAGCGCGTTGAGGATCTGCCCCGTCAGCAGAACCGCATCGGCGCGCTGCGCAGCTGTCACAGAAGCCGGCACCGTTGTCGTGCGCAAGATGCCCGCGCGATGAACATTCTCACCGGGATCAAAACAGGCCACCTGACCGTCCAAGCCGCGTGCGCCAATGACAGAGATCTCACAGGAAAAATCAACAAAGCCCTCGAGGATCGCGGCTTGCCCAGCCATATCCTCCAGAGCGCTTGCAGCCTGATCTTGGGTCGTGATCCGCGCCTGACCTTTGCCGTCATAGCCAAACCGCCGGGTCTTCAGGATCGAAGGCACGCCGATGGCGTCAAGTGCCGCGGCAAGGCTATCCGCATCATCAACGGCCGCAAAAGGCGCCGTTTTCAGCCCCAGATCAGCCAGGAATGTCTTTTCCGTCAATCGGTCCTGGCTTACCTCAAGCGCACGGCGGGAGGGACGAACGGGGCGCGTGGTCTCGAGCACGTCCAAAGCGCCGGTGGGAATGTTTTCGAACTCAAAGGTGATGACATCGACGGCCTCTGCAAAAGCTTTGAGCGCATCTTCATCCTCATAGGGTTTCTGAAAGTGATAATTCGCCACATGGCTGGCCGGACAGTCGCCACCGGGTTCGAAGATGCAGGTCTTAAATCCCAAACGGCTGGCCGCAACCGACAGCATCCGGCCCAATTGCCCGCCGCCCAGAATGCCGATGACGGCGCCAGGGGCCAGACGCTCAGCCATCTGTTGGGGCCTCGGGAATAGACGCAGACAACGCTTCGCGCCATGCCTCCAGTTTCGTGGCCAAAGCCGCATCCGTCGTGGCCAGAATGCTGGCGGCCATGAGGCCCGCATTGGCCGCGCCAGCCTCACCGATGGCCATGGTCGCCACTGGAAACCCTTTGGGCATTTGCACGATGGAATAAAGACTGTCGACACCCGAAAGCGCCCGCGTCTGGACCGGCACGCCCACCACGGGAACGCGGGTCTTGGAGGCCATCATGCCGGGCAGATGTGCGGCCCCACCAGCACCGGCGATGATCACCTGCAAGCCGCGCTCCGCTGCCGTTTTGCCATAGTCCCAAAGCCGGTCCGGTGTGCGGTGGGCAGACACGATGCGGGTCTCGTAGGGCACGCCCAATTCATCAAGGATATCCGCGGCCTTCTTCATGGTCGGCCAGTCGGATTGACTGCCCATGATGATGCCTACTTTCACATCCGCCATAACACGCTCCTTGCCCGCCCCGGTCTGTGGTGATCGAGGAAGGCGGCACTATAGCCAAGACAAAACCTTACGCAATGATATCCGGTGTAAGCCTGTCCTGGATCCAAGCGATGCGGTCTTTGAGGCGGAGTTTCTGCTGCTTGAGGCGCTTGACGGTCAGGCGGTCACTGGTGGCCTTATCCTCAAGCGCGGCGATGGCCTCGTCCAGATCACGGTGCTGGCGGCGGAACTCTTCTAGCTCTACGCGCAACACGTCCTCTGACTTCATAGAAAAGTCGCTGACCGTGTTCATGTCTGGCTCCCGCTTGTAACGCCCCCGTCACTCTACATGGATCGCTCGAATGCATATAGGAATTTCGTTAAGAGGTTGCACCCCAAAGTCTCAATCCCCATATTTCTCATATGTTGCATCGCCGAAACGGGGTGCACGGCAAAAACGGACGGTCGCTTAATTGCAAAGGACGCACCGATGACAAAACTTTCTTTGGGGTCCCATCCCTATATGCTCGGCTTCGAACAGCTTGAGCGCTTGTTGGAGCGCAGCGCGAAATCCGGCAATGAGGGCTACCCGCCTTTCAACATCGAACAAACCTCGGAAAGCTCGTATCGCATCACGCTCGCAGTGGCCGGGTTTGGAGAGAGCGATCTCGCCATCACCGTAGAAGATCGTCAACTGGTCATTCGCGGTCGCCAAAATGATGACAGCGACAATCGCGTCTTCCTGCATCGTGGCATCGCGGCCCGGCAATTCCAACGCTCTTTCGTGCTGGCCGACGGGGTCGAGGTGGGAGAGGCCATCATGGAAAACGGCCTGTTGCACGTGGATCTCTTTCGGTCGCAACCGGAAACGGTGGTCCAAACGATCCAGATCAAGAAGGGATGAGCAGATGAACACGACCTATGAATTTCAAGCACCTGACGACCGCGCCATCGTGTATGTGCGGCCTGTAAATGTAAGTGACCTTCCAGCGAACCTGCAGACGCAGGCCGAAGGGCGCGAGACAATCTATGCTGTGCACAACGCCGAAGGGGAGCAACTGGCCCTCGTCGCAGACCGCGCCATGGCCTATTCGCTGGCCCGGCAGAATGACATGCAACCTGTCGCCGTGCACTGATACCTGACAGGCCGGCATGTCCGCCGGCTGTGCGCCTAAAGTATTTTTGGCAAGATGAAGCAGGTGGGCCGCGCGTGGCCTCCGGAAAATGAGCGCTGGCCAAGGCCGGAGGCGGCTGGCATATGGCCGGCACGTGACCATCATGCCAGAGGCCCGTCCATGACCCAGATCATCACTGCTTTGTCCGAGGTCTCAGAACGCTATGACGCGTTGCTGGTGGATCTCTGGGGCTGCGTTCATAACGGTGTGACGGCCTTTCCAGACGCGGTAGAGGCGTTGCGCGCTTACCGGGGCCGGGGCGGCATTGTCGTGCTTGTCACCAACTCGCCGCGTGCCCGAGGACGCGTCGAACGGCAATTGGGAACGTTCAATGTGCCGCAGGACTGCTGGGACACAATTGCCACCTCAGGCGACAGCGCCCGGGCCGCCATGTTCCGCGGTATGGTCGGTGAAAAGGTCTATTTTATCGGGCAAGACAGCGACCTGAAGTTCTTTGACCCGCTGTCGATCATCGAAACCCCTGCCGAGATCACCCGCGTGGCTCTGGAAGAGGCCGAAGGGATCGTCTGCGCCGGCCCGTTTGACCCCATGGCCGATCCTGAGACGTGGCGGCCTGATCTGCTTTTTGCCAAGCAAAAGGGGATGAAGCTGCTCTGCGCCAACCCCGATATCGTTGTGGATCGTGGTGAGGTGCGCGAATGGTGCGCAGGTGCCGTAGCGCGGATGTACACCGAGATGGGGGGCGAAAGCCTTTACTTCGGCAAGCCGCATCCGCCGATCTATGATCTGGCCTACCGGCGTCTGGAGGCGATCAAGCCTGGTGTGATGAAGTCCCGGATGCTGGCCATTGGCGATGGCAGTCTCACGGACATCCCCGGAGCCATCGGTGAAGACATCGACAGTCTGTTCATTTCAGGCGGTCTTGCAGCCGAGCCAACCGGCACGGTTCACCAACCAGATCCAGAAGCATTGAACGCCTACTTGGTCGCGGAAGATATAGATCCCACATTCACCATCGGTTTCCTGCGATAAAGCAAAGAATCGCTTGCTTTTCTGCGGGCGCGAAGTAATTAAGTTGCTCATCGTACCCGCGATGCGTTTTATTTATTACCTGTCCGCCGGGTCTGGAGGAACACATGTTGGATAACATGCCACGTGGCACCATCACCATCGAAGAGATCGAAATGGGTATGGTGCGGTCTTTGCGCAAAGTCGTGACAGACGAGGACATCGAGATGTTCGCGCAGGTCTCCACCGACCATAACCCGGTGCATATGGATGATGACTATGCCCGCGATACGATTTTTGAAGGGCGCATTGCCCACGGCATGCTGACCGCCGGCCTGATTTCCGCGGTGATCGGGGAACAGCTGCCGGGGCATGGCACGGTCTATATGGGACAGACACTGAAGTTTCTCGCGCCGGTGCGTCCTGGCGATCAGGTGCTGACGGAGGTAGAGGTGATCGGCATCGACCATGGCCGCCGCCGGGTACAACTGGATTGTCGGTGCCTTGTGGACGGCAAGAAAGTATTGGTCGGCGAAGCGACAGTGCTGGCCCCATCAGGCAAGTTCGACTGATCCACGGCCCGACCCTTACAGTGTCGGTTGCGCATCAAACGCGCTTTGGCTAGGCCTAGCCCATGCGCATCATTCGCGATCATTCCTTTGTCGACCCAGCTGACCGCGGCGCCTCTGCTGCGATCGGGAACTTCGACGGTGTCCATGTGGGCCACCAGTCCGTCATCGACCTTGCAAGGGTCGCCGGAGACAAGATCGGTGCGCCCCTCGGCATTCTGACATTTGAACCTCATCCACGCGAGTTTTTTGCCCCTGACACCCCACCTTTTCGCCTGATGAGCGCAGAGGCGCGCGGGAACAGGCTGGAAAAGCTGGGGGTGGAGCGGCTCTATGAGTTGCCTTTCAACGCGGCCATGTCCTCTCTCACGCCTCGAGACTTTGCCCGCGATGTGATCGCAGAAGGTCTGGGCCTAAAACACGTGGTTGTCGGCGCGGATTTCTGCTTTGGCCAAGGGCGCAAAGGCACTGTGGCTGACCTGCAGAGTTTTGGCCGCGAAATGGGGTTTGGCGTGACCGTTGCCACCTTGCTGAAGACAGGCGAGAACGAAGTCTCGTCCACCGCGATCCGAAACGCCCTGACCGAAGGCCGCCCACGGGACGCTGCAACCATGTTGGGTCATTGGCACCGCATAGACGGGCCTGTGATCAGTGGCGAACAGCGCGGACGCGACCTGGGCTATCCCACGGCCAACATGTCAATCGAAGGCCTGCACAAACCAAAGTTCGGGGTCTACGCCGTGCATGTCGACGTGTTGGACGGGCCGCATCAAGGGCACTACCACGGCGCGGCCTCCATCGGGGTGCGCCCGATGTTTCAAGGCGAGCTGCCCAATATCGAGACGTTCCTGTTCGATTTCACCGGCGATCTCTATTCGTCAGAGCTGTCGGTGGCGCTTGTGGACTATCTGCGCCCTGAGGCGACATTCGACAGCCTTGAGGCCTTCATCGCGCAAATGGACGCTGATTGCGCCCGCGCCCGTGACATCCTGGAAATCGCATGAGTGATGGCATCGACCGCACCGGTTTGCGCGACCGCTTTTGGGAAACAACGCCGCTTTCGCGTATGACCCAAGCCGAGTGGGAGGCGCTGTGCGATGGGTGCGGCAAATGCTGTCTCAACAAGCTTGAGGATGAAGACACCGGCGAGGTGGCCCTGACCCGCGTGGCATGCCGGCTGTTTGAGGACGGGTCGTGCCTTTGTTCCAAATACGAGACACGCCACCGATATGTGCCGGAATGCATCACGCTCACGGCGCAGACGCTGGACCAACATATGTATTGGCTGCCTGAGACCTGCGCCTACAAATTGCGCCACCGGGGCAAACCGCTTTATGACTGGCACCCGCTTTTGTCTGGCGACCCCGAGACCGTGCATCAGGCGGGCGTTTCTGTGCGCCATGCCACCGTGTCAGAGGCCGTTGTCCCGGATGAGGAATGGGAACAGCATCTGATTGAGGAGCCGGGCACATGATCTTTGCCTCCGACAATTGTGGCCCCGCGTTGCCCGAGGTGATGGACGCCGTGATCACGGCCAACACAGGCTTTGAGGCGTCATATGGGGCCGACACGATCATGGAGGAGGTGCGCGCTCGTCTGCAGGCAGAGTTTGAGGCGCCAGAAGCCGCCATTTACCTGGTCTCCACCGGGACGGCGGCCAATGCATTGGCGCTCTCGACTTTGGCCAAGCCGTGGGACACGATCTTTTGCACCCCGCTGGCACATATCCAAATTGATGAATGCCACGCGCCGGAGTTCTACACCGGCGGGGGAAAACTGACACTGGCCGGTGAGCAGGACAAGATGACACCAGAGGCCTTGGATACGGCAATCCAGGCATGGACCAAGGGCGATGTGCACACATCACAGCGCGGCCCGCTGTCCCTGACCCAAGTGACAGAGCGGGGCCGTGTCTATAGCCTGGATGAGCTGTCCGCGCTCAGCCAAGTGGCCAAGGCGCATGGGCTGACCACCCATATGGACGGGGCCCGCTTTGCCAATGCGATGGCCGCTTTGGACTGCTCGGCGGCTGAGATGACGTGGAAAGCGGGCATCGATGCGGTGAGCTTTGGTGGCACGAAAAATGGCTGTCTGGGCGTGGAGGCCGTGATCTTCTTCGACCCAAAACATGCGTGGGAATTTGAGCTGCGTCGCAAGCGCGGTGCGCATCTGTTCTCTAAGCACCGTTATCTGTCCGCTCAGATGCTGGGGTATTTGAAGGGCGACGTCTGGAAACACGCAGCGGCCGCGACCAATGCCAAAGCCGCCCGGATGATCGACGGGCTGCGCGCGGCCCCCCAGTTTGAGTTTCTGTTTGAGCCCGCCGCCAACATGATCTTTGCCACCCTGCCCCGCCGCATCCATCGCGCGCTCTGGGAGGCCGGCGCACGGTATGAAGTGCACGGTGATCTGGAGGGGCCAGACGAAGACCGTTTGGGAATGCGCCTCGTCGTGGGATGGTCGGTGGATGAAACTGATATCGACCGCTTCGTCGAGATTGCGAGCGCCGCGCCTTAGGAGGTGCTACGCAGGCTGGGCCAAAAACCGCAGCACCTCAGATGCGACCTGACCGGCATGGGTAATCGGCGACATATGTCCCCCACCCATAATCACGGCGCGCGTGACATTGGGCAGTCTGCCCGACAGGCTGTCATGGATGATCGGGATGATCTCTGGCGATTGGCTCCCCTCAATCAACAGGACTGGTTGGTCAATCGCGCTGAGAACCCCTGGCGCTAACATACCTCCGATGTCATCTTCCAATGCGGGCTTGCTGGCGGCAATCAGGTACATGTGATCGGCAAGCATCTGTTGCGCGCTGTCCGGGATCGCCTCCCACGGCGTGCCATCGCCCCAAATCCGGGTGAACGCCCGCGCGGCCTCTCGCATCTCTCCGTTTTGCATGGCTGTTACGAAATCCCGTTGCCCAGCGGCAAAGTGTGGTGCGATCTCCGGCTTGTCGCGCAGAGCGGCGGCGAAAAACACAGGTTCGATCAAGGTGAGCGTGCGCACCACATCCGGCCGCAGCACCGCAAGGCGCAGGGCGGCTGTCGCGCCGAAGGAATGGCCAATGATGTCCGTGGGGCCGCTCAGGAAATCGGCGGCGATCTCGGCGGTGGTCTTTTGAATGTCATCGCGCGCGTCCCACGGGTCGCTGCGCCCATGCCCTGGCGTGTCGAAAGCGGTCATCGTCAAAAGCCCGGAGAGGTGTTTGGCCATACGCCCCCAGGCGGCGGAATTGGCCAGTCCACAATGTATCATCAGGGCCTCGCGCGGGCCCTGACCATAGCTTGTCCAATATGTGCCGTAACCCGCTTTTTGCGCTTTTGGCATACGCTAAAGCGTGCCCGCCAGATGCATGTCGAGCTCTTCCAAACGGTCTTGCCCCCAAAACATCTCACCGCTGTCGGTGATGTAAAAGGGGGCCCCGAATGCTCCGCGTTTGACCGCTTCTTCGAGGTTGGCTGCGTAGGTGTCCGCACCCGTGAGCAGACCACTGTCGGCAAGCGCTGGATCAAAGCCAGCGGTCTCAAGGATGGCACGCACGACCGCGTCCTCGGCGATGTCTTTGTCCTCGTCCCAACAGGCGCGTGTGAAACTATGCGCCAGCTGCCCGATATCCCCACCGCCCGCGTTTTGCGCCGCGATTATGGCATAAGAGGACGGCGCAGGGTTGGTCGGCCAGTGGGCCGGTTGAAAGTTCAGTTTCATCCCGGCCTTGCGCGCCTGACGCGGCAGATCCTGCGCGCGATAAGCGATGCGATTGGGGTGTCGGTCCTTGGGGGGTGTGCCGCCTGTGCGGGCGAAGAGCGCCATGATATCCAGCGGTTTATAGGTGATCGTCGCACCGTGCTTTTCCGCGATCTCTTCCATCTTGAGACCTGCAAGATAGGAGAAGGGGGAAATTGTTGCGAAAAAGTAGTCTATATGGGGCATTATCGCCGCTCCTTTGACCGGGGTGTCTATGCCAGACGGTACGCCCATGTTAAGCGGTGTCAACGTCGCGATTCTGTTACATGCCGCCCGCACCGCGCGGCCTCTTGGGAGCCTGCCAGCTATGCCAACCGCGCCCGCGCCGAAGATCATTTCCGGAAATGCCAATCTGCCGCTCGCCCACGCGATCACCAAACGCATGGGGATCTATCGAGGCGCACCCGTGGGCCTTGTCGACGCTCGGATGGAGCGGTTCAACGATCAGGAAATCTTTGTTGAGGTGTTTGAGAATGTCCGCGGTGAGGACATGTTCATCATCCAGTCGACCTCGAACCCCGCCAATGACAATCTGATGGAGCTTTTGATCATGTCGGATGCGCTGCGGCGCTCTTCGGCCAAGCGGATCACGGCTGTCATACCCTATTTTGGGTATGCCCGTCAGGATCGCCGATCCAAAGCGCGCACGCCGATTTCGGCCAAGCTTGTGGCCAATATGATAGTGGGTGCGGGGATCGAACGAGTGCTGACCATGGATTTGCATGCCGCACAGATCCAGGGGTTCTTTGATATCCCTGTCGATAACCTCTATGCCTCGCCGGTGTTTGCGCTAGACGTGTTGACCCAGTTTCAAGACAGGTTGGGTGATGTGATGGTCGTGTCGCCAGACGTGGGCGGTGTTGGACGGGCGCGGGAGTTGGCCAAACGGATCAACGCGCCATTGTCCATCGTCGACAAGCGCCGAGAAAAGCCCGGCGAAGTGGCGGAGATGACGGTGATCGGGGATGTGACCGGCAAGATCTGCGTGATTGTGGATGACATCTGCGATACCGCCGGCACGCTGTGCAAAGCGGCGGAGGTTCTGATGGAACATGGGGCGAGCGAAGTGCACGCCTACATCACTCACGGTGTAATGTCGGGCCCTGCCGTGGAGCGCGTGGAAGCATCGGTGATGAAATCGCTCGTGCTCACCGACACTATTGCGCCGACGGACGCCACAAAGAAAGCAACGAATATCCGGGTTCTGCCCACGGCGCCGGTGTTTGCGCAGGCGATACTGAATATTTGGACCGGGACGTCTGTGTCGTCGCTTTTTGAGACGCCGACGCTTGAGCCGATATATGAAGGTCAATTCGGAACTTGATCCGCCCGCTCGTCCCTCCCGTGCGGTCGGGCCTCGCGCGTTTCAGTAAAGCTCCCAATCATCGTCATTGACCACTGGCCCGAGGGCCATCCAACGCACCCGGGCGCGGGCCACGCGGGTATCGCCCCAAGTCTTGAAAACGATGTCAAACCCGCCCTCAACCACCTTCTCTGCCGAAACATCCGCCCGGGCGTTGTTCGCGCTGTCTATGTCCCACATTGAGAGCGCTACAAATACAGATGGAGGTTGCAGGAAGCTTCGCCCGAAAGAGACGGCACGACGGCGCTCCCGCGGGCCTTTGCCGGTCCACATGTCCCCTTCGTCTTCGAAATCGGAGAACAGAACGTCATCCCCCTGTTCGATCCCGATCATGCTGCTTGAAATGAACTTCATACGGTCGGTTTCTTCAAGTTGAGCGTCAGATCATAGAGGACGACTTTGGGCAATCTTTGCAAGAACTAAGGCGTGATTTGATCAATTCGGGGGCAAAGGCACCCATGGAAACGCAAAGGGCCCGCATCAGCAGGCCCTTGATTGCAAAATTTTCGCTGCGAGTCAGATGGATGTCAGGCCAATTTCAGTGCCCAAAGCGGCCATGTCCGCCACGAATTTCGCAGCGTCATCCACTTGACCAGGCTCGTTGTTGTCCGAACTTTGGGCTTTCTCCAAGCGGGCGTTCGCCTCAGACATCATCTCGGAAAACTGGTCCTGCGTCACTTCGGATTGCGGAATGGCTCGCTCTGCCAGAACAGATATCGAGGTCGCGTTGATCTCAGCAAAGCCGCCAGTGACGACGTAAGCCGCATCACCGTCATTGCTGGCGACCTTGAGCAAGCCCGGTCGCAGTGTCGTGATCAGGGGCGCGTGATCAGGCATTGCCGTCATGTCACCTTCGGCGCCGGGGATCTGCACTTCCTTGGCCTGCGTAGAGGCCAGCAGACGCTCGGGGCTTACCAGATCGAATTGGACTGTGTCAGCCATGTTTGGTGTTCCCTTTTGCGGGCAGGCGGGGACATCCCCGCCTTACCATGTGTTAGGCGGCTTCCGCGGCCATCTTCTCGGCTTTTTCGATCACTTCGTTGATGCCGCCAACCATGTAGAAGGCACCTTCGGGCAGGTGATCGTACTCGCCAGCCACAACCGCCTTGAAGGACGAGATGGTTTCTTCAAGCGGCACCTGAACGCCGTCTGAGCCGGTGAACACTTTCGCTACGTCAAACGGCTGCGAGAGGAAACGCTGGATTTTCCGAGCACGGGCCACGGTCAGCTTGTCCTCTTCTGACAGTTCGTCCATCCCGAGGATGGCAATGATATCCTGAAGCGATTTGTAGCGCTGCAAGATACCCTGAACTTCGCGAGCCACGTTGTAGTGCTCTTCGCCCACGACCGCCGGGTCCATCAGACGCGAGGTGCTGTCGAGCGGGTCCACAGCCGGATAGATGCCTAGCTCCGAGATCGCGCGAGACAAAACGGTCGTCGCATCAAGGTGCGCAAACGACGTCGCAGGCGCGGGGTCGGTCAAGTCATCCGCAGGCACGTAAACGGCCTGCACGGATGTAATGGAACCCGCTTTGGTCGAGGTGATGCGTTCCTGCATTTGACCCATGTCGGTGGCCAGCGTCGGCTGGTAGCCCACGGCGGACGGGATACGGCCCAAGAGAGCGGAGCATTCCGAACCGGCCTGCGTAAAGCGAAAGATGTTGTCGACGAAAAACAGCACGTCTGTACCCGACTGGTCCCGGAACTGTTCGGCGAGCGTCAGACCAGTCAAGGCCACACGCATACGCGCACCGGGAGGTTCGTTCATCTGACCGTAGACCAGGGCAACCTGACTTTCTTCGAGGTTGTCGGGCTTGATCACCTCGGATTCGATCATCTCGTGGTAGAGGTCGTTACCCTCACGGGTCCGTTCGCCCACACCGGCGAACACGGAGAAGCCCGAGTGCACCTTGGCAATGTTGTTGATCAGTTCCATGATGAGAACGGTCTTGCCCACGCCAGCACCGCCGAAGAGGCCGATCTTTCCGCCCTTCGCGTAGGGGGCCAGCAGGTCCACAACCTTGATGCCGGTTTCCAGCACTTCGGACTCGGTCGACTGTTCTTCGAACTGCGGCGCATCCTGGTGGATGGCACGGGTTTCCGTGGCGTCGACAGGGCCGCCTTCGTCCACGGGTTCGCCAATCACGTTCAGGATCCGACCCAGGGTCGCGTTGCCCACAGGAATGGTGATCGGGCCGCCGGTGTCAGACACCTCCTGACCGCGAACAAGACCTTCGGAGCTGTCCATCGCGATGCAACGAACCGTGCTTTCACCAAGGTGCTGAGCCACTTCGAGGACCAGGCGCTTGCCGTTGTTGTCTGTTTCCAGGGCGTTCAAAATTTCGGGCAGGTGTTCTTCAAACTGCACGTCCACCACAGCGCCGATGACCTGGGTCACTTTGCCTTTTGCGTTTGCCATGTTTCGTTTCTCCGGTTTCGGTTAGAGCGCTTCCGCGCCCGAAATAATTTCAATCAGTTCATTGGTGATCACGGCCTGGCGTGAGCGGTTGAACTCGATGGTCAGTTTGTCGATCATCTCGCCCGCGTTGCGCGTTGCATTGTCCATGGCCGACATCCGGGCCCCCTGTTCGGACGCGCCGTTTTCCAACAGACCGCTGAAGATGGCCGTGGCGACAGCACGCGGCAAAAGTTCGCGCAGAATGGCGTCTTCGTCGGGTTCGAAATCGTAGAACACGTCGGCGGCGGCATCATCGTCACTCGCTTCGAACGCGGCGGGGATCACCTGCTGCATCGTGGGCGTCTGGCTGACCACGTTGTTGAACTTCGAGTAAAAGATCTTGGCCACGTCGAACTCGCCCGCGTCAAAGCGATCAAGCACGTTTTGCGCGATACCCTGCGCATCCGTGTAGCCCACGTTTTTCACTTCGGTCATGTCGACGTGGTCGATAAAGGCATCGCTGAGATCACGTTTGATCGCGTCGCGGCCTTTTTTGCCCACAGTGATCACTTTCACCGTCTTGCCAGCCGCCTTGAGCTTTTCGGCCTCCGCGCGGGCGATCTTGGCAATGTTGCCGTTGAAGCCACCGCAAAGACCGCGCTCTGCGGTCATGACAACAAGCAGATGGGTTTGGTCATTGCCGGTTCCACTCAGCAGTTTGGGCGCGCTTTCGCTGTCGCCCACGGAGGCGGCGAGTTTGCCCATCACGTGATTGAACCGCTCTGTATAGGGGCGGGACATCTCGGCCGACTCCTGGGCACGCCGCAGTTTTGCGGCGGCCACCATTTGCATAGCCTTGGTGATCTTGCGGGTCGATTTGACCGACTCGATCCGGTTTTTCAGGTCCTTAAGAGACGGCACGCCTCACTCCCCCTTATGCGAAGTCCGCAGCGAACTCGTCGAGCACGGCTTTGATCTTGTCCTCGGCTTCACCTTTGATCTTGGGATCTTCTTTGGTGATGTAGTCGAGCAGATCTTGGTTCTTGCTGCGCAAATGGTTCAACAAACCAGTTTCGAACCGGCCCACCTGGGACACCTCGACCTTATCAAGGTAGCCGTTCACACCCGCGTAGATCATGCAGACGATCTCGGCATTGGTCAGCGGCGAGTACTGAGGCTGCTTCATCAACTCCGTGAGGCGCGCACCCCGGTTCAAAAGCTGCTGTGTCGCTGCATCAAGGTCAGACCCGAACTGCGCGAAAGCCGCCATCTCACGATACTGAGCGAGCGACAGTTTCACCGGACCTGCGACAGATTTCATCGCGTTGGTCTGAGCGCTTGAGCCCACACGGCTAACCGACAGACCTGTGTTCACGGCCGGGCGGATACCCTGGTAGAAAAGTTCCGTTTCAAGGAAGATCTGCCCATCAGTGATCGAGATCACGTTGGTCGGAATAAACGCCGACACGTCGCCACCTTGGGTTTCAATGATCGGCAGCGCGGTGAGCGACCCGGCACCGTTGTCTTCGTTCAACTTCGCGGACCGCTCCAGCAGACGAGAGTGCAGATAAAACACGTCCCCGGGATAGGCTTCACGCCCGGGCGGACGACGCAGGAGCAAGGACATCTGGCGATAGGCCACGGCCTGCTTGGACAAGTCATCATAGACGATCAGTGCGTGACGACCGTTGTCGCGGAAGTGTTCTGCCATAGCGGTGGCGGAGTACGGTGCGAGAAACTGCATCGGCGCGGGGTCCGACGCGGTGGCGGCCACAACGATGGAATACTCCATAGCGCCGTTCTCTTCGAG
>JBCBWJ010000190.1:0-6239 GCA_039817165.1 Pseudomonadota bacterium
TGGTTTTGCTGCTGTTGTTTTTGTTCCTGAATGCGCGCACGGCGTTTTGGGTGGCGGCGGGCATTCCCGTGGCGATCATGGGGGCCATCTCGGCGATGTATCTGCTGGGCCTCACCATCAACATGATTTCACTTTTTGCACTGATTATCACGCTGGGGATCGTCGTGGATGACGCCATCGTGGTGGGTGAACATGCTGATGCCCGTGCCAGAAAGTTGCGAGAGTTCCCGGCGCAGGCGGCAGAACGGGCCGCGCATCGCATGGCGCTGCCTGTCACTTGTGCCGCACTGACCACGATGATCGCGTTTTTCGGGCTGGTCTTCATCGGTGGAGAGTTCGGCGATTTCATCTCTGATATCCCGTGGACGGTGGTGGCCGTGCTGATCGCCTCGCTGATCGAGTGCTTTTTCATACTGCCCCATCACATGGCCCATGCGATTGCCAAGTCGGCCAAGGAACGATGGTATGACCTGCCGTCCAAATACGTCAATCGCGGGTTCATCTGGGTGCGTGACAGGGGCTTTCGCCCTGTGATGGGGTGGGTGATCACCTTGCGGTACCCCGTGCTGGCCGCAGTGATTGCACTGCTCATCGGGCAGATCACAATGATCATTTCGCGCGACGTGTCCTGGCGGTTCTTCGCGGCACCTGAGATCAGCCATGTGAATGGCAGCTTCGCCATGGTGTCGGGCACAGACCGTGAAGACACCAATGCGATGATGCGCGAAGTGCAGCGTGCGACGGAAGCCGTGGCAGCAGAGTACGAAGAGAAATACGGCCTGAATCCGATTGTCCTGGCCATCGCAGAGGCCGGTGGCAGCACCAGCGGCAGGTCAGGCCGGGTGAATGTGAAATCGCCCGATGAGCTGGGCGGTATTTCCATTGAGCTGATCGACGCCGATCTGCGCCCCTACAGCAGCACCGCCTTTGCCCGCGCCGTTGAGGCCGAGGTGAACCGTCCTGCGCAAATCGAAACACTGAGCTTTCGCAGTGTCTTTGGCGGGCCGGGGCGGGACAGCCTGGAGATCGAGCTGTATGGCGCGTCGTCCGAGGTGCTGAAACAAGCCTCTGAAGCCGTACAGTCGGAGCTGACGCGCTTTTCGGACGTCACGGGCGTGCAAGACAACTTGTCTTATGACAAGGAGGAACTGGTGCTGACCCTGACACCGCAAGGTCAGGCCCTTGGGTTCGGTATGGATGAGTTGGGCCAGGTGGTGCGCCACAGGCTGTCGGGCATTGAGGCGGCGACCTATCCTGACGGTCGGCGCAGTGCGGCCATCCGCGTGGAATTGCCCAATGGCGATGCGACCGCTGACTTCATCGAGCGCACACAGTTGCGTGCGCCGAGCGGGGAATATGTGCCCTTGGCTGACATCGTGGAAGTGGAGCGGCGCACAGGCTTTGCGACCGTCAGGCGCGAGAACGGCGCGCGCGTTCTGGATATCAGCGGGCAAATTGACGACAGCGAAGCGGACCGCGCCATTGAGATCATCGAGACAATCGAAGACACGATCCTGCCGCAGGTCGAGGCAACCTATCAGGTGGAAAGCCGCGTCACCGGGTTGGTTCTGCAAGAACGCGAGTTTTTATCCGATGCGCAGTTTGCCTGGATCCTGACGATCATTGGCATCTACACGGTGTTGGCTTGGGTCTTTGCCAGCTGGACGCGACCGGCGGTAGTGATGGCGGTCATTCCCTTTGGATTGACCGGGGCGATTTACGGGCACTACCTGTGGGATGTGCCGCTGTCGATGTTCACCATCATCGGGCTTTTGGGCGTCACGGGGATCATCATCAACGATTCCATCGTGCTTGTCTCCACCATTGATGAACATGCTGAGGAAAGGGGCATCTATCAGGCGATTGTCGAAGGGGCGGCAGATCGTCTGCGTCCCGTCGTTCTGACCACGTTGACAACGGTACTTGGTCTTACGCCGCTTCTCTTTGAGGGCAGTCAGGCTGCGGAGTTCCTCAAACCTTCGGTGATCACACTGGTCTACGGCTTGGGGTTTGGCATGGTTCTCGTGCTGATCCTGGTGCCCGCACTGATTGCGATCCAACATGATCTGAGCCGCCGTCGCCATGCCTTGCGCCGGGCCTTGGGCGCGCGGGCGGGGGCGGTGAAATGGCCGGTTACGCTGGGGCTTTTGTCCGTGGTGGCATGGCTTGGGGCCACGATGGGCATCACGGCTGTGACGGGCGCCCTGCCCGTCTGGCTTTACCGGATCGCGGGGCCGTTGGCGGATTGGTCCCCCATGGCGGCCAGTCTCGCACTTTACATGATCGGTGTGTTGGCTTTGGTGGCGGCCTGTGCGGCCACAGTTTTGATCGCGCACAGCCGGGCTCAGCCCGAGGGACAGCCCTGAATATCCACAGCCTCGCCGCCCGCGAGAACCGTGACGCGGATGCCGGACCGATCCAGTGCAAATGACCGCCCTTCCACGTGATGCAAGCTGGTTTGCGCCACAAGGCGGTTCCCAGAGCGTGTGGTCTTGGGCTGGGCGACCCAAATTCGGGGATCTCGCACCTCAATGATAGCGGTCTCGTTGCTGCCCAAGCGCGGCATGTCGATCTCTGCGCGTAGGCCCAGACCGTCCTGCACCGGCGAGACACGACAGACAACGCGCCGCACACCCGCCTCTACCGCCGAATAGGGTTGATTGGCGAGCGACGCCGCAATGCGCGGATCGCGCCCGGATGCATCGCGCGACAGCTGCGCAGAGACCCGTAGCTCTGCTGGGATGCACACTTCGCGACACACGCCGATCTCGACCGTGCCTTTCAGCGTGACATCGCGGCCCGACTGCTTCGGCGTCAGGCGCATTGGCAGGACAAGCTGTTTGGAATAGCCGACCGTGTACATCCCATGATCGACGGTGATACGGGGCGTGGGCCAGATCACCTCAACCCCCGCAAGATTGCGCGAACCGCGCCAATAAAACCGGGGCGGGATGCCCACATCGCCCGGCGAGCGCCAATAGGTCTTCCAACCGTCAGCCATCTCAATGTGCAACGCGGTCATGTGCGTGCCGTCAGAATTGCGCCAGCCCGGCAACACCTGCACCTTGACGATATCGCCCAGCGTTTGGGCCGCAGCGGGAGCGGCAAACGAGAGCATGGCGAGAATCCAGAGAATGGTGATGCGCATCATGGGTCTTATGTGCGCTATTCCCTGCAAGATGCCAATTCACATTCCATCGACATTTTCGCGAGAAATACCGCTTGCGCGCCCGGGCCTTGCTTGCACAACGCAAGATAAGCCCCCATCATCAGGGTATCTCAGAGAAAGGGCACGCAGTGCAGGAAACGGATCTCAACGGCAAGGTTTTGATCGCCATGCCCGAAATGGGAGATCCGCGCTTTTCCATGAGCGTGATCTTTGTGTGCGCCTATTCGCCTGAAGGTGCGATGGGGCTGATCATCAACAAACCGACAGAAGAACTGCGCCTGACCAACCTGCTGGAGCAGTTGGAGATCACCACCACCAAGGACGCCCGCGACATGTCTGTGCATTTCGGCGGACCAGTGGAACATGGCCGGGGCTTTGTTCTGCACACCTATGGGTATCATTCCTCTCTTTCCACTTTGGATGTGAACGACGATTTCGCGATGACAGCTACACTGGACATCCTTGAGGACCTGGCCAACGGCCGCGGACCGGAGCACGCGATCATTACGCTGGGCTACGCGGGTTGGGGACCGGGCCAGTTGGAAAGCGAGATTGCCCAAAATGCGTGGCTGATCTGCGACGCGGATGCCGATCTGGTTTTCAACACCGAGGATGACACCAAGTGGGATGCCGCCCTGGCCAAACTTGGTGTCAGCGCGCTGACGCTGTCAGCCGATGCAGGTCGCGCCTGATACCCAAATCCCGAGACCACTCCAACACGTTGACGTCTGGACACGATGCCCTTACGCCTAGCGCGATAACAGAACACGGGGACGGATAATGGCGGACAACAAAAAGACGGCAGGACCTGAAAAACAAGCCGCAGCGCAAGATGGTGAGGCCGCTCCAGACAAAGCCGCAGCAGCAGCACAGGCGAAAGAAAACGCCAAGGTCGATTACTCTGTCTCGAACGGAATGGCAGGCCGGCTCCACGCGATGGGTGCGGCGCTGGCCTTTACATCCTACCAATCGAACCTGCTTTACATGGTTGGTGTGAAACCGCAGGGCGGGATCAACATTCACCAGACTGCAATCCCGCGCCCTATGGGCATTGTGCATGACGGTGAGCACGGGCTGACGCTTGTTGCAGGGCCGCAGATCCTCGAGTTCCAGAACGTTCTCAACCCCGGAGAGCAGATCAACAAGCTTTTTGACGCAGGCTTTGCTCCGCGGCGCGCGCATATCACTGGTGCGCTGGATGCCCATGATTTGGGTGTCGACAAGGATGGCAGGTCCATTTTCGTTAACACACGGTTCAATTGTCTGGCTCGTCCGCATCATCGCCACAGCTTTGAAGAGGTCTGGCGCCCGCCATTCATTTCCGCGCTGGTGGATGAGGATCGCTGTCACCTAAACGGGCTGGCGATGGAAGACGGCGTGCCGAGATACGTCAGCGCTGTCAGCCGGTCGGACACGATTGACGGTTGGCGTGACCGGCGCGCAGACGGCGGTATCATCATGGAGGTGGCCACCGGTGAGGTGGTGTGCGAAGGCCTATCGATGCCGCACAGCCCACGCATGATCAATGGCAAGCTTTGGGTGCTGAACTCCGGCTCTGGAGAGTTGGGCGAGGTCGTGTTTGGCAAAGACGGCAAAGGCACGTTCGAGCCGCGCGTTTTCTGCCCAGGCTTCGTTCGCGGTCTCAGCATTGTGGGCAAGTTTGCCTTCGTGGGCCTGTCCAAGCCCCGTTACAAGCGATTTGAGGGGCTCGCACTGGACCAAAAACTTAAGGATGCGGACAGTGAACCGTGGTGCGGCGTGCAGGTGATTGACCTCGAAAAAGGATCCTGTGTGGATTGGCTTCGGATCGACGGCGCAATTGCGGAACTCTATGATTTAACACTTATTTCGGGATTCCGTTGCCCAATGGCCATTGCCCCGGGAACAAGCGATGCAGCCACCCTCATCACGCTTGACAAACCGACGGACGCAGCGTCAAACGAAGGGTAATTGAACACTTTTGTACTGATTGCTATTCATTTGGCATAAAAAAGAAGCATCGGTACCTATTGGGGAGTAACGCCGATGCGCGCGACCACACGACAAATCCGTAAAATTTCCGCTGTGGCTGAGCAGGATGCGACACCGCATTACCTCAGCCTGCGCGGCGGTCGCATGACGAAAGTGGCGGGTGTGGTGGCAAGTTTCGCCCCTACTCTCGGAACATTGGGGGCGAGCGTGTCCGTAGTGGCGCTGAGTGCAGCGCTGATGCTGGGCGGTCAGGCGCAAGCACAAGCCGCGATCGACGTTACGCTCTCCGGCGCCGCAGATCCGAACGGCAATGATGCGGAAGAATCGTTCAGCGCCGCCATGGGTGACAGCGATATCGACACGGCCCCCGGGTTCGGGCGCGACTCCAGCAACACTGGCGGCGCAAATGCGATCAGCCTGACTTTTTTCAGCAATGTGACGCTGACCGATGACAACAACTCTGACGTAACTGGCAATGCCAGCGGTATTGTGGGGTCCATTGAAGACGGCGGAAGCCTTACGATCAGTTGGTCCGGCTCTGTCCGAGGCGAGGGAGCCGATGGCGTATATGTAGAAGCCCAACAAAGCGGTCCCGGCGCGAGCAATGTTGACGTCACCGTGCAAAATGAATCGGGCACCGCAACGGCGACCGGGAACAATTCAGGCATTGATATCTACCAACAGACGACTGGAACGACCTCCGTGTCGGTCGACAGTGCGTATGGCGCCTCTGAATACGGCGTCAGAGTGTACACGACCAACTCGCAGGCTGGTGAGGTCACCGTCAACGCATATGGCAACGTCAGAGGCGACAGTGACGGTATCCGGGTCAACCATCGCGGCAACAGTGCTGTCACGATCACATCGCAAAACGAGATGGGCGATGCCGACGTATACGCCGATGGAGGTTACGGTATTGCCGCCTACAGCGACCAAGGTGCGGGGATCACGATCTCTTCTAACGATGTCTATGGATACTACGGCGGAATCCATGCTCGTAACAACAATAACAATCTATGGATTGACGATAACTTTATAGGGTTATCGACACCGAGTGAGGCCGCACCCAATTCGATATCCATTACTGCCACAGGCAACA
>JBCBWJ010000191.1:0-6191 GCA_039817165.1 Pseudomonadota bacterium
CGCACAGATTTCAAACCTGCGCGCGCCACAGTGATGGACAGAACTTTGGAATTGAATGCCGATTTTCCGACCGGTCTTTATGACCCTGACCAAGAGCACAGCGCCTGCGGTGTGGGCTTTTTGACGCGTAAGGATTCCGTCCAGACCCATGATGTGCTGCGCAAGGGCCATCAAGCCTTATGTGCTGTGCCGCATCGGGGCGGTATGTCGTCGGAAGGCGTGGGCGACGGTGCCGGTGTGTCCGTTGATCTGTCGCTGGAATTTTTTCGAAAGCTGACGGGTATGGAGGTTAAGCCGGGTGCCTTTGGTGTCGGCAACTTTTTCCTGCCTGCGGATCCCGCGCAGCATGCCCGGGCCGTTGAGATCATTGATCAGGCCCTTTCCGAGTGTGAACTGGATGTGGTGCTGGTGCGTGATGTGCCGGTCAACACGGATGCCATCGGCCCCCGCGCGGTGAAGTTTCAACTGCCGATCCGCCAATGGGTTTTTACAGCGCCTGAGCACCTGCGCGGTGCCGCTTTTGACAGCCGCATTCACGAGGCTCTTCTGGATATCGAGGCTGTGGCCTACACCGATGAGGCGTTGGCGGGGCTCTATCCGCTGTCACTGTCAGCGCGGATGCAGGTCTTTAAGGGGCGGCTCAATTCGTGGGAGATCGTGCCCTATTTCGAGGATCTGTCCGATCCCGATCATGCCGTGCACACGATGTATTTCCACACGCGGTTTTCCACCAACACGGATCCGCACCCGTCTATGGCGCAGCCGTTTCGGTTGATGGCCCATAATGGTGAGCTGAACACCGACAAGAAAAACCGTCTGTCCGAGGCCGCCATTGCGCTGGCCCGCAACAAAGCGATCATCCGGCCCAGTGGGCAATCCGACAGCTGTCGGCTGGACCAGACGCTGAATGCGCGGGTGTATGATGAGGGGCTCGATCTTGTGACCGCCGTGGTCGCGATGATGCCGCCTGCGTGGGAAAACGACGCGCAGATGTCGCCGCAGGTGCGGGCGATGCTGGAGTATTTTTCCCTCTCGGAGGAGAAAAACGACGGGCCGGCCGCGCTGATCTTTGGCGATGGGGACATTATCGGGGCACGGCTGGATCGTCTTGGGTTGCGGCCCATGCGATCGGTGGAGACCGAAGAGTACCTGGCCGTGATGTCCGAAGCCGGACAGATTGATTTCCCGGCAGAGACCGTGCTGCGCCGTGGGCGTGTCGAGGCGGGCGGGATGATTTATTACAATCATCTGGAAAAGAAGACCTATGACACCGAAGAGGCGCTTGAGATGCTCGCCTCCCAGGCGGATTATGCGACGCTTGTGAAGGACGCGCAGATCAACATTGACGATCTGCCGTCGGCGGATGCTGACCCCAAGTTGGCGGCGACGCGGTACTTGGGCGATATGGAAACGCCTGCGCGCTACGTGGCCTACACGCACAATCAGGAAAGCTTTAAGTTCCTGATGGACCCGATGTTGCAGACCGGTACGGAGAAGGTCTCTGCCATGGGATATGGCAATGCGATCAACGCGCTTTCGGACAATGAAGGCGGCGTGGCCAAGTATTTCAGTCAACGGTTTGCGCAGGTGACGAACCCGCCGCTAGACAGCATCCGTGAGGCCGACGGCATGACCTTGCGCGTGGCGCTGGGGGAAAAGCCGCATCTGGGGCAGTCGCGGTCCAAGCAGATTGTCGTCAATTCGCCCGTTCTGCGCATGTCGGACATGCTCAAGATCAAGGCCCAGGGCGAGACACCGTGGGACAGGTTCGATATTCTCTATGAGCCTGTTTACGGCGATGGCCCGGCCAATGAGCGCGCGCTGGTGGAGGCCATGGATGACGTGGCCGCACAGGTCGTTGACTTTGCGCGCGCGCGTGGCGGCATTGCCATTTTGACCGACCGTCATGTCTCCAAGGCGCGGGCGCCGTTGCCGATGACGCTTGCGGTGTCGGCGATCAACCAGCGTTTGATCGAAGAGGGGCTGCGCCTGAAGGTGTCGCTGGTCGTCGAAAGCGGGCAGATTTCAAACTCGCACCACATTGCTTGTGCTTTGGGCTTTGGCGGCTCTGCGGTGTACCCGCTTGCTGTGCGTCTGCGCTCGGAAGAGCTTTATAACGACAAGGCGACCGAGCATTACTACAAGTTCCAGAAGGCGGCTGAGAAGGCGCTGATGAAAACGATGGGCAAGGTGGGGCTCTGCACCGTTGAGAGCTACTCCGGTGGGGAGTTTTTCGAGCCCAATTTCCTCGACACGAATGACCCGGTCTTTGCCAAGTATCTGCCCAACATGAACACGCCCGTGGGCGGTGTGCGGTTTGACGTGGTGGCGCAGTCCGTGGCTGATTGGCATGAGCGCGCGCTGTCTGTGCAAAGCGACAAGGACATCCCGATTCTGGGGCTGTTCAAGGAACGCTCCGAGGGGTCGGGACACAGCTATGGCACGACCGCTGTGCGCGGCTTTGTCGATCTGACCGAAGAAGAGATCAGCTTTGCCGAGGCAGAGGGCGAAACCGATCCGTTCCGCTTGTTGACCCTGCGGCAGATGGATGATGCGTTCGGGATCGATGATGCGGGCTATGTGAACACGTCCTTTGCCAAGCTCAGCAAGGAGCAGATCGACGGGTTCAAGATCACCCCGGGCTATCGTGATTTTTCGAAGATGATGGCCGAAGAGCGCCACCGCCGCCCGGCCGCGTTGCGCGATGTGCTGGATTTCCCCGCCGATATCACGTTCCTCGACAAGGTAGAGGACATCAAGCGCGAGATGATGCTGTTCAACCGCGCGGGCAACAATGACTTCGTTATTCGCGGTCTTGATGTGGATGCGCTGGGCGACAATGAATTTTTGCTGAGGCTCACGGGCCCCAAGGCGCAGGATCTGGGCCGGTTGGACGCGTTGGCGCAATCGCTGGTGGAGCGGTTTGGGTCGGATATGGACGGTCACTATGTGACCCGTGGCGCGCTCAAGGTGGCTGTGACGGGCATGGCGCTCGATTACCTGGCGCGGCTGCGGTCCGCGCCGCAGCGCATCGAGATCGAAAAGGTGCAACCTGCCTCCGAGATCACGCCGCGGCTGGCGTCGGGGGCGATGTCGCATGGTGCGCTCGTGGCCACGGCGCATGAGAGCGTGGCGCATGGCACAAACATGGTCGGCGGCATGTCCAATTCTGGTGAGGGGGGCGAGCATATCTCGCGCTATGGCACCATCAGGGCCAGCCGGATCAAGCAGTTTGCCTCTGGCCGGTTCGGCGTTTGGGCGGGGTATCTCGCGGATCCGAACCTCGAAGAGCTTGAGATCAAGATCGGGCAGGGCGCCAAGCCCGGTGAGGGCGGTCAGCTGCCCGCGCCTAAGGTCACGGTAGAGATCGCCGCGGCCCGTGGCGGAACGCCGGGCGTGGAACTGGTGAGCCCGCCGCCGCATCACGACACCTATTCCATCGAGGATCTGGCGCAGCTTATTCATGACTGCAAAGCGGCGCGCAAACGGGTGATCGTGAAGCTCGTGAGCTCCGAAGGCATCGGCACCATTGCGGTGGGTGTGGCCAAGGCGGGCGCGGATTTGATCAACGTGGCGGGCAGCACGGGCGGCACTGGTGCGGCCTCTGTGACATCGCTGAAATACACCGGTCGCGCGGCAGAGATCGGCATCTCCGAGGTGCATCAGGCGCTCTGTGCCAATGGCATACGCCAGAAGGTGCATTTGCGCTGTTCGGGGGCGATGCAAACAGGCTCGGATGTGGTGAAGGCCTCGCTTTTGGGCGGGGACAGCTTTGAGTTTGGCACCACCGCGCTGATGATGCTGAAATGCGTTATGGCCAAGAACTGCAACGTGAAATGCCCGGCGGGTTTGACCACGAACCCCGAGGCGTTTGACGGCGACCCACGGGCGCTGGCGCAGTATCTTTTGAATATCACCCACGAGGTGCGCGAAATTCTGTCGACGCTTGGTCTGAGATCCCTCGATGAGGCGCGTGGGCGGGCGGATTTGCTGCATTTGCTGGATCATCCGGCGAATGTGGGCAAGCTGAACCTGCGTGCGATGCTGACCTGCGTGCCGGAAAACCGGGTGGAGGATCCGGTTTACCTGGAGCGTGATTTCGCGGTGGATGATACGCTTTGGGAGGCCGTTCAGACCCGCGTGATTGAAGGCGGCGAGACCGCGATTGAGCTGCGCCCTGAGGCCCCGCTCAACAATCGCAACAAGACCGTGGGCGGGCAGCTGTCCATCGATATTGAGCGGACGCTGAACCATACATTGAAGGACCTGCCCAAAGCGGCGTTTGAGGATGGGCGCGGGCGGCGGTATCTGGACATGCGCACCGTGCGCGTTGTGACCCACGGGTCCGCCGGTCAGAGCTTTGGTGCGTTTTGCAATGACGGCATGGTGATGGAGCATACCGGCACCTGCAATGACGGCGTGGGCAAAGGCGCCTCGGGCGGTGAGATCATCGTGCGCGCGCCTGCGGGCGGCGGCACGGGCCACGGGGAAAACGTGCTCATCGGGAATTTTGCGCTCTTTGGCGCGACGGGTGGGCGGACGTTTATCCAAGGGCAGGCGGGCGACCGTTTTGCGGTGCGCAATTCCGGTGCGACGGCTGTGGTCGAAGGCGTTGGCGATTTCTGCGCCGAGTACATGACCAACGGGGCCTTGCTTAACCTTGGTGGATTTTCACAAGGCTACGGGAATGGAATGTCGGGTGGGTTTGCCTATCAGTATGATCCAGAGGGCCGTCTGCCTGAGATGATCAGCCACGATTCCGTTCTGATGGGTATGCTGGGTGACGGCTCCGACACGTCGGACATCCATGAAGACGCTGTAAAGCAGCTTCTGGAATGGCATCTTGAGGCCACGGGCTCTGAAAAGGCGCGCCTGCTGCTGGACGATTGGGAGGCGACGCGCCTCCATATGGCGTGGATCATGCCCCGTGCGCTGCTGCAGTATCAGGATGCTGATGAAATCCTTGCCGCGCGGTCTCGCAAGGATCTGGTGGAGGAGTTGTCGACCGCGCTGGCCGCCCATCAGATCGCACAGGTGAAAGCGGCATGGAAACGCGGCAAGCCTGTCCATGGCGGGGCCGCACCCGGGTACGGCGATCGCGACACCGAAGAGATGTATCGCCTGCTCAACAGCTACACCGTGCTGGAACAGGCGCAGGTGATCGCCCAGAAACGCGGCGGGGTGGCGCGTCACGAGCGCGACAAGGCAGCACGAAACCTGATCCTGACAGAGGATTTCGCGCTAATGGCAGCGCTGGCCAAACACGCGCGCAAAGCCGTGGAAAGCTATGAGGATGCGGGGCTGGCCACGCTGGTGGCCAACAAGCGGCTTGATGATTTCAAACGCGCGCTGAGCCTGCGCAATATCCTCAACATGGACAGCCCCGGCACCTATGCGTGGATTTTGCATCAGAACGCCAAGAACCGCGCTGCTTTGGGCGACATACCCAGCTTTGATGCGCTATTTGCTCAACACGCGGTGCCCGATGTGGCCTCGCGCCACGCGGCGGAGTGAACCATGGATCAGAAAGTAGATCAGACGGGGCAGGGCCTGCCTCACTTCCCTGAGGATGCGCCGTTTTCGGGCGATCAGAAGGCGTGGCTCGGCGGGTTTCTGGCCGGGTTGAATTCGCAGCTGGCGATGGTCAAGGGCGCGGCCCCTGTTGAGGTCGCGGCCAAGCCGCTCGACATCTTGTTCGGCACACAGACCGGCACGGCAGAGGCCTTGGCCGAGGATGCCGCGGAGCTCGCGCGCACCAAAGGCTATGCGCCGCGCGTGGCGGAGCTTGACGAGGTCGAGATGGATCAGCTGGCCACCATGGAGGATGTGCTGATTGTCGTGTCCACCTATGGCGAAGGCGAGATGCCCGACAATGCGGAGCTTTTTTGGGACGCGCTGACGGCATCGACCGCGCCGCGTCTGGAGAGCCTCAATTTTGGCGTTCTGGCGCTTGGGGATACCAGCTACGAGCATTTCTGTCAGGCGGGCAAGCTGCTGGACACGCGGCTTGAACAGCTGGGTGCCAAGCGGATGCTGGCGCGGGTCGATTGCGATGTGGATTACGAGGATGCCGCCGAGGCGTGGATTGCGGAGGCGATACCTGAGGCGGCTCCCGGTGCGGCCGTTGCGGTGGAGGCCGCGCCCAAACGCGCGGCGAAATCCCAGTGGAACCGTAAAAACCCCTACGTGTC
>JBCBWJ010000192.1:0-6092 GCA_039817165.1 Pseudomonadota bacterium
TGCACCTCGCGTGACCCAATCGCCTGCATTGCGCAATAATTCACAGTAACACTTAGCATGACCCATTATGCACCTTATTATTCGAACCAATTCGATATAATACGCATTAGTAGACTGAATTGATTCTGCTTTTGTTGTTGCAATTCATTCTGGAAATGTCTTATGTCTTGTTTGGTTTTTGGAATGGAAAATAGCAAGATATGTTTTTCGTTCCGAAAAACTAGAAAGGGGGCCTGGCGCCGCCCCCTTCTTGGCCCGAAAACGGGCCAATTCAACCCAGCTTTGGCCTGTGAGGCTGAACCGGTGCAAGAGCGCAGCAAGACCCGTGGCCGTAGCGCAGGCGCATGACCAGTCGATGCACCACTGTTGCATCACGTGTGAACCTGCTTGCCATTGTGTGATGTCACAGTGTGGCCCAAGGGGGTTCGTGGGGTTTGCGAGAGTTTGTGAGTAATAATGGCGTAGCAAATGAGTACCAAGACCGATGACACACCTGAAAACCGGCGTGGCGGACGCACCACAAAAGGTGGGCGACCGTCCTTGCCGTTGGAGCAGCGCCGCACTGAGCGGATCTCGTTCGGTGTCACCAAAACGCAGAAGGCCGCGTTCCTAATCAACGCAGCCCATGCCGGTCTTTCATCGAACGATTATGCGCGGGCCATTTTATGCGCACCAGGTGCCCGGGCTGGTGTCGGTGCCGCCCGGGCTCCCGAATTTGAGCTGGTGGATGCGCTGAACCGGATCGGGTCCGACCTCTCACGGTTGCGCTTTATTGCCGACGATACCGGTGTTGTGCCAGGCGAGCTTCAGGCCGTGGTCAGCCGACTGGAGCACAAACTCGATCATCTGATTGTTGGCACGCGCATCGCAGATGAGCTTGCTGAACACCGTGAGCGGCTGGAACAACTACACGACAAGCTGAGCGGCTCTGACCAAATAACCGCACGGTCGGCGGAGCGTATTCGTGGCATGGTTCGCACCTTCGACGCGGTTGTCACCAAGGTCTTGTCCGCATGATCCCCCGTGTCGCCAAGCTCGGGGCGGGCTTTGTCGCCGCCGGCCTATACTACATGCACGACAAGCGTGAAGCCGGCGCAAACTCCGAGGATCGGACCGCCCAAGAACGACCGTCGGCCGCCGAATACTTTTTGTCTGACAAAGGCCCTGCTCAGACCGCCGATCGTGTCGGCTTCACAGCAACCCGCAATTGCGCCTCAGACGACCCCATGAAGGCACTTCGGCAGATGGCGTTCACCGCCGCCCATTCCGATGACATCCGGATGGCAGCCGTTCAGGCGTCGGCAAAGGCTGCTGGACTGAGCTACGACGACTACGTGAAGCAGGCCAACCCATTCCGCGGACGCAAAGGGACGAAGCCCGTCTACTCGATGTCGCTGTCGTTTCCGCCGGGCGATCCCCACGCCACAAAAGACAACATGCTCAAGGCCGCCGACGAGGTTCGAAACGTCCTTGGCCTCAAAGACCATCAGTGCCTGATCGTCGAGCACACCGATACCAAACACCCCCACGTGCATCTCATTATCAATCGTGTGCACCCGACAACCGGCAAATACGCATCCGTCTCCAATGACCGCCTAAAGCTGTCAGACTGGGCATTCGATTGGGAACGGCGGCACGGCAAGGTCGTCTGCCCAACCCGCCAACCCAACCAACAGCAGCGCGCAGTAAATCGCGAGGCCAAGCACGCCGCACGGGACGCTGGAGATCGCTCAGCCAAGGCTGGTTACGTCAAGAACCGCGGCTTGCCGCAGTCCGAAATCGATTTCTGGAACGAGCACGGCAGTGCGAACCTCTCCACCGTTCGCGCCGCACGGTCAGAACGCCAGAAGCGCGACTGGACCGAACATCATCGCGTGACCGCTTCAAAACTCCGAGATGTGGACTGGCATCACGAACGCGCCAACGGCAAGGCGCTTGACCGGATCGATCGCACGCTGCGCGTCCTAAAGGGGCAAGCCCGGCAGCCATCCGTCGGCAAACGACAGAAACAGTCATCTTTGCTCGATCGCGTCTTCGGCGCGGCACGCGGCGCCGCGTTCGGCATTGTCGCCCGGATCGCCAATCGCTCCGACATTGCGAAACTCGAAAAGATCAAAACGCAGCTCCGCCGTGAACGCGACATTCGCCGTGCCGATGTCGCCAAGGGTCGGCGTCAGGCCGCCGAGAAGCTCAAGCGCATTCACGCCTGGCAGAACCGTCTCGACGAAAGGCGTGCAAAGACCTACCGCGACAGCGATACCCGCGACTATCGTGAGCGCCGCGACCGATGGGACATGGGTCAGCTCAAGCCACCGATCTTTGGGACCGTCATACAGTCGCGCTACGACGTTGAAGAAAGTCGTAATACACGCCAGGCCATCGAAGATCGGCGCAAGCTGAATGAGCCCCTCGAGATGAAGCCCATCCCACGCGATGAGCCCAAGCGCGCGCCGGAGCCGAACCTGCCAACAGAGCCAATCCGCAACGACATGCCTTACGTCAAACGCGATCCGAAGCGTCACGCCGAAGACGTCGCAAAGCGCGCGCAGGCTCGTGCTGCTGAACGCGGCAGTCGCGACCGCAGCCGACAGACCGGGCGCAAGCGACGACCCCGACCGCGCTAGTCCGGTTTCGGTGCAAGCTCGGACCTGTTATGCTCAGGTTGCTTTAAGCGCAGTTGACCCGAAACGGAAGTGAACTTGGTCCCGCCATTTCGGCAGCGGAAGGCGTTCGGTTACTCACTTGATCTGCACGGAACCTGAATCGGGGCATTTTGATTGATTCGGTGGAAATGCCTGTATCGTGGCGAACGCGGCAAGGCCGCTCAGAGCCGCCGCGACGATGGCCAACAGTTGTCTATCGCCGCGCCTCACCTGTTGTTTCCCTACTGTTGAGATCGTCGCAGTCGACCATGGACGTATCGCTCGTTAGCGAACGCGAATTTATAGTTGAAACGTGTTTTCCACAATTATCAATGACAAATCAGAACAGCGTCCAGACCATCGATGGCTACGAAAATTCCTTCACCGTGCGTTGATGTCTGTAAGTTCAAACGTGCGGGCCATTGCATTGGTTGCGGAATGTCAAAAAGGCAAAAGAAGAAATTCAAGTCGCTGAAAGGTACTGCCAAGCGCCTCAGGTTCATCTCAGAACTCTTGGAACAGCACCAGCAGCTTGGCGGCTATCCGATGTGGCCACGTGCATACCGAAAAGTCTGTCGAAAGAAAGCGATCGATTGTCCATTGGACGGAGGCAAACTTTAGGCTCGCCTCCGATTGCACGAGCTATTTCAGGTGTGAGCGCAAAATCCAAGCGAACTTGTCATGGCGGTCGGCGCGCTCAATCGCAAGATCATTCGTAACAATGTCATTGTGTGATTCTGCAACTGCCGCGAGCGCACGCAACGTCGACGATAGCGTCTCCTGATCGCCCTGCAATTTCGCAATCATATCTGCCGCTGAAATCTTGCCATCGCACTCTTTGATTTTACTTCGTTCGAGGTATGCGGCCATCCGACCTTCAGCGTGAGCATCAAGGGCTTTGATGCGCTCTGCCAGTTCGTCCTGACCGGTGAAGTGATCTTCGTAAATCTCCTGAAATAAGGCATGCAACGGACCAAATGCCATTCCCTCAACGTTCCAATGATAATTCTGTGCCTTGAGGGTTGTGACCGCTGTTTCAGCAAGAGATTGCGTCAGCCCGTTTGCAATTTCGGCAACGGCATCCGGCGAAATTTCAGTTGCAAGTTCGGCCATGAGCATTCTCCAATGTGCGTGGTCTGTGTTTGTAAACTTACGTCGTCTGGTGGGCAGCGGACTGCCGGAGGTTCATTAAGGCTTCCGCAAGTCGGCCCGCCAGAAAGCGTGTGCGTCGATGTGCTTCAGGCTTCACGCGCCAACCAATCAAGGCGCGGCCGGCAGGTGTATCGCTTTGCGCATACGCATCGATCAGGCGGACCACCCAGTGCTCTGTATCGCTGACAGATCGGGCGCCGGGTGACAAAAATGTGAGCCGCTGATTTGCAAACTCAGAAAGAACACCCAAGAACACAAGCGCGGTCTCACGCAGTTCTCGTTCCGGGACAGGCTGAACAATTGCGCATGTGTGAACGAGTTTTGATCGTGAACAAAGCTGACTCTCGATAACAAATTTCCGCAGTGTCTCAACAATCTGAAAATGCCGGTCTGAGAGCTGCAGTTGCGGTTCTTCTATAACCGTGCGCTGAGACCTGATCGGGAATGATATGACATTGTCAGTGTTCCCAGGGTCCCACGATAGTGACCTGCCTTGAACCTGCGACTTAGTTTCGACGACTGCCATGAGTTCAGTGCACCGCGTTGCCTGAAGAAGAGAGGGTTTTCACATCAAACCCGCTGTCAATTGCCCAGTATGGAAGCACCTGATCCGCGCTCATGAGAGCGCCAGCGAACAGCTCAGCCTGATCAAGCACCGGATCGATATCAGATGAGTTCAATAGCGTGAATGCGCAAGCACGCATTGCAGGACAAGACTGATGCTGCGCTGCTGCGACAATGGAGGTTGCCAAACGCTCGTCAGACGATAGACGCGGGCATGACATGCATTCCAGATCTAGCTTACGGCATGCGGTTCGATCCACGCATCGAGTCCATGTCTCTAACTCGTTGACGATCACGCGGGCTTGCATAGTACCCAAGACGCCTACGTACCGGCTCCATACCGCTTCCCAAGCCAAAATATCCACGTTCTGGATTCCGCAGAGCCAACCCCGAAACCCGAAGCCAACGAGGTCAGCAACAGGATCAACGAGAGGTGATGACTGTCTTACGGCATTCAAACGTTCTCTGCCGCCAACTTTTTTGCGCATCATTGCAAACGCTCCACTTCAATCTCGATTGAGACTGAAGTGGAGCGTAAAAGTCAACAATAATTCGACAGTGTGTTCGAAAGAATAAGGCAATTAGTTCAGAACCTTAGAACCATTCTAAAGAGACGGTCAGCGTTGCCCGTAAGCAGACTATTCCGGACTCATCCTCAAGATTAGGTGAGTTGCTGTAGGCGGTTGGCCGACCCAAAAAATTGGATATTGAGATACCCGATCGCCACGAGATCCGGTCCACTCAGTTGACGGCTATTGGCCCTTTGCTGACTATAGGCCCAGACTGCAACAGGGTCTGCTGTTGGGCCAATAGCAGACTTCGGATTGTGCTACAGCACCACCTCAACCGTCGCCTTGCGCCGCGCCACACGGCCGACGCGTGACCGCTCCCGCTCCTCCGCTGCTTGCGCGCGCGCCTCCGGGCATTTCTTGAGCCACGTGATGACGATCCCATCGACACGACGTCCGCACTTTTTAAGACCGGCCGAAACCTCGAAATCAGTCAACTGGTTCACCTCGCCGATCGCAGGCTTCAGGCATTGCGCATTGAAATCGGCAAACCGCTTGAGCTTGCCTTTCGGCACGCCCAGATGACCGCGTAGGTCCTGGACCGCAAATGTCTCAGATTGTCGGCGCATGTTGATCCGCTGCTCGATCATCTCGTAAAGCCGGATCGAGTATTTTGATCGGAGGAGGTATTGGATCTCAGATCTGAGACGTGCCCAACTTCGGCTGCATTTGAGGACCTCCAGAAGGCTCGGATGAAGCGTGTAGTGGAAGAAGCCCGCATCACCCTCCTCTTCTGCGTTCGGGCCCAGCAGATTGATCCGCACCGTCTTTGTGCTACCGGTCTCGGCATCGCGCACCTTCACCTTCGCAAATGCGCCCATCAGGCGATCAAACGACTCGTGCAAGCGATCGTTGCTCTCGTGGCTGCCTCGAAGCCGCGCCTTCGAGACCGAATAGACCTTGCCAGGTCCGATCGTGTTCCAGGCATGCGCAATCAGTTGATTGTAGAGGATGAGTTCTGACCGATTTAGCGGAGACAGCTCAATCGCATCGACCAGTTCGGCTGGCTTGATGAAGGTTGCCGATGTCGCCGGATCAAGCGGGTCCCCCGACACCTTCAAAGCCAAGGTGCGGATATCAGGTGCATCAATGGTCAAGGACGCGTCACTCACAAAGGAAAGACTGCCAGAGAGTCGTCGCATCATGGTGAGGTGTTTCGGGTTTC
>JBCBWJ010000193.1:0-6089 GCA_039817165.1 Pseudomonadota bacterium
GTTGTCGCCGTCGATGTTGCCGAAGTTACCTTGCCCGTCGACCAGCGGGTAGCGCACGGCAAAATCCTGCGCCAGGCGGGCCATCGCGTCATAGATCGCGGCATCGCCGTGAGGGTGGTAATTGCCCATCACGTCGCCGCTGATCTTGGCCGATTTGCGGAAGCCGCCGGTGGAGCTGAGCCGCAATTCGCGCATGGCATAGAGGATGCGCCGGTGGACCGGTTTGAGCCCGTCGCGCGCATCCGGCAGCGCGCGGTGCATGATGGTGGAGAGCGCATAGGTCAGATAGCGCTCGCCGATGGCGCGGCGCAGCGGCTCTTGCACCTCATCGGGGTCTATATTGGGGCCATCCACCAAATCAGTCATAGATGATGTGATAGCCCCTTTGAAAATAGGGGTAAAGCGGCATCGCGTGATCGCAGGGGGAAACTGCGGCGGGTTTTCCCATGAAGGCAGGGTGCGAATCGTGTAAACCCTTGGGGTGGGCTTTCGGAGGTCTGTTGGGATGTGGCGCTTCGTCGTGATCTGTTTGGCGTTTTTGGCCGTTGCGTTTTACGTGCTGAGCGGTGGGGCGTCTTACGCGCCTGCGCCCAATTCCTTGCAGGCGCAGGCGAAACTGCCCCTGGAAGAGCGGATCAGTTATCGCGCGCCGTCCGAGGCTGAGGCGCCCCGCCAGACCACCACATTGCAAGAGGTGGCCAGCAGTTTTGAAAATCTGGACGCGGCCGAGGATGAGACGGAAGAACTGGCGCTGACATTTGCCGCCGTACGCTCTGACGCCACGGGCATTCTGGAGGCCGAAGCGAGCCGTCCCAAGGCAGAATTGCTGAACATGGCGCTGCCGGAGACGACGTTTCAGATCCGGTCCACACAAGAGGACACGCAGGACGACACCGCCATAGATGCGGCGGTCGCGGCAGCACTCGGCGAGGTCACGTTTGACGACAGCCAGATCCGTTGGGTGAAGGAAAACATCATCGATCTGCGCTCTGGTCCCGGGCTGACCTTTGACCGGGTCATGCAAGTGACCAAAGGGGCCGAGGTCGCGGTGCTTGAGGATCCGGGCCATGGCTGGCTGAATGTGCAGGTGGTCAACGGCTTTGAAACCGGATGGGTGGCCGAATGGCTGCTGACCGAGCCGCAGTGATCCCTTCGTGAACGGCAAGACCCTTTTGATCACGGGCTGTTCGTCGGGCATTGGGCTGGACGCGGCGCGGGGGATGCGCGCACGGGGCTGGCGGGTCTTTGCGTCGTGTCGCAAGGAGGACGACTGCGCGCGGCTGCGCGATGAGGGCTTTGAAAGCCCGCGCATAGATTACCAGGATGAGGCGACGATCCATGCCGGTCTGGCCGAGGTTCTGGAGGCCACGGGCGGGCGCTTGGACGGGCTTTTCAACAACGGCGCTTTCGCCAGTCCGGGCCTTGTTGAAGACATGCCCACCGAGGGTTTGCGCGCCATTTTCGAGGCGAATTTCTTTGGCTGGCACACGCTGACCCGCGCGGTGATCCCGGTGATGCGGGCCCAAGGGGCGGGCCGGGTGGTGCAGAACTCTTCGATCTTGGGCTTCGTGTCGCAACCCTGGCGCGGGGCCTATGTGGCGACAAAATTCGCGCTCGAAGGGCTGACGGATACGATGCGGCTGGAGATGCAGGGCACGGGGATCGAGGTCATCCTGATCGAACCCGGCCCCGTCACGTCGAAGATCCGCGAAAACGCGATGGCGCATTTTGAACGCTGGATTGATTGGGAAAACGCCGCGCGTGCCAAGGAGTATGAGGTGCTGAAGACCCGGCTCTATGGGCACGGCGCGCCGGACCGCTTTGAACTGCCGGCGGTCGCTGTCACCAAAAAGCTGATCCATGCGCTGGAAGCGCCGCGCCCAAAACCGCGCTACTATGTGACGACGCCGACATACATCGCGGGTTATGCCAAGCGGGCGGTCTCGACCCGCGCGCTGGATTGGTTGTTGATGCGGGGGAATTGACGGTTGAGCCACATTTCCTTCGCCTTGGCCCATATCCAGCCTATTTGACGCATTCAGGAATAATAAGGACCCGACCCATGTTGTCAGACCCGCTGTTCATTTTTGCGGCCCTCGCCTGTGGCGCCGTTGCTGTTGTTCTGATTATGGGGATCAGCCAGTTTGGCAAAGGCGACCTCGAGAGTTCCAAACGCTCTAACAAATTCATGAAAATGCGGATCATCGCGCAGTTCATCGCGGTCGCGGCGATCCTGCTCTTTGTTCTGATCCGCGGTGACGGGGGGTAACCATGGTCGTTCTCAGCAAGATTTACACGAAAACCGGCGATGCGGGCGAAACGGCTCTGGGCAATGGCGCGCGCGTGGCCAAGCATTCCATGCGGGTGGCCGCCTATGGCACGGTCGATGAGGTCAACGCGACCGTGGGTTTGGCGCGGCTCAAGACAGACGGCGAAACCGATGACGCACTGTCACGCATCCAAAATGACCTGTTTGATCTGGGCGCCGACCTGTGCCGCCCGGATATGGAACAGGACGCCGAAGCCGAGTATCCGCCGCTGCGCATGAGCGTCAGCCAGGTGGACCGGCTGGAAGCGGAAATTGACGCGATGAACGCCCATCTTGAGCCGCTGCGCAGTTTCATCCTGCCCGGCGGGTCGGAGCTTGCGGCGGCGCTGCATCTTTGCCGGACCGTGGCGCGCCGTGCCGAGCGGATGTCGGTGGAACTTGCCACGATGGAGGCGGTGAACCCCGAAGCGGTGAAGTACCTGAACCGCCTGAGCGACTGGTTCTTCGTGGCCTCGCGCATTGCCAACAACAATGGTCAGGATGACGTGCTGTGGGTGCCGGGCGCCAATCGCTAGTGCAAAACGCCGCGCTTTAGGTATCAAACGCGACGTCGCTTGCCTCAAACGTGACGATTTTGCACTGTTGTCGACCGGTTTGAACCGATAGGAACGGTGCAGCCAAACGCTAGGGAGTCGCTTGCGGCTTCCACCCCATTCCAAGTGGAGATTATGCCCATGAAGGTCCTCGTACCTGTCAAACGTGTGATCGACTACAACGTCAAAGTTCGCGTCAAGGCGGACGGGTCCGGTGTCGATCTTGCCAACGTCAAAATGTCGATGAACCCCTTTGACGAGATTGCCGTCGAAGAGGCCATCCGCCTGAAAGAAGCCGGGAAGGCCGACGAGGTTGTGGCGGTGTCCATCGGCGTCAAGCAGAGCCAGGAAACCCTGCGTACAGCACTCGCCATGGGCGCAGATCGTGCGATCCTCGTTGTGGCCGCCGATGACGTGCACACAGATATTGAGCCGCTTTCCGTGGCGAAGATCCTCAAGGCCATCGTCGATGAAGAGCAGCCGGGCCTGGTTCTGGCGGGCAAGCAGGCGATCGACAATGACATGAACGCCACCGGTCAGATGCTCGCGGCCCTTCTGGGTTGGAGCCAGGGCACCTTCGCCTCGGGCCTCGACGTGGAGGGTGATCATGCCGTTGTGACCCGCGAAGTGGACGGCGGATTGCAGACGATCAAGGTGAAGATGCCCACGATCGTGACCGTGGACCTGCGTCTCAACGAGCCGCGCTATGCGTCGCTGCCCAACATCATGAAGGCCAAGAAAAAGCCCCTCGATGAGAAGACTGCGGCAGATTACGGCGTTGACGTGAGCCCGCGTTTGGAGATCGTGAAGACTGAAGAGCCGGAAGCACGCAAAGCCGGTGAAATTGTCGGCTCCGTGGATGAGCTGGTGTCGAAACTCAAAGAAGTGGGAGCTGTGTAATGTCTGTACTTCTTCTTGCCGAAGTCAATGATGGCGAACTGGCCATGGACGCCACCGCCAAGGCGGTCACGGCGGCCAAACTGATGGGCGATGTCACTGTGCTCTGCGCTGGCGGCTCTGCTGCGGCGGCGGGTGAGGCTGCGTCCAAAATCGATGGTGTGTCCAAGGTTCTGGTCGCCGAAGATGCGTCCCTTGGTCATCGCCTGGCCGAAAGCACCGCTGCCCTGATCGTGTCGATGGCCGATGGGTACGAGCATATCGTGGCCCCGGCGACGACGGACGCGAAAAATGTGCTGCCCCGTGTGGCGGCGCTGCTCGATGCGATGGTGATCTCGGACATTTCCGGCGTGGTCGATGGATCGACGTTTGAGCGTCCGATCTATGCGGGCAACGCGCTTCAGACGGTGAAATCCGTTGACGCCAAAAAGGTTGTGTCCGTGCGGACGGCGGCCTTTGACGCGGCCGGTGAAGGCGGCAGCGCGTCGGTGGAAACCATCTCTGCGGCGGACAATCCCGGCCTGTCGGAATGGGTTGAAGACAAGGTGGCCGAAAGCGACCGTCCGGAGCTTACCTCCGCGGGGGTGGTTGTGTCCGGCGGGCGCGGTGTCGGCTCGGAAGATGATTTCAAACTGATCGAAGGTCTGGCGGACAAGCTCGGCGCGGCGGTCGGTGCGTCACGCGCGGCGGTCGATTCGGGCTATGCGCCCAATGACTGGCAGGTGGGCCAGACCGGTAAGGTGGTCGCCCCTGATCTTTATGTCGCGGTCGGTATTTCCGGCGCCATTCAGCACCTTGCGGGCATGAAAGACAGCAAGATCATCGTGGCCATCAACAAGGATGAAGAAGCGCCGATTTTCCAGGTGGCGGATTACGGCCTTGTGGCCGATCTCTTTGCGGCTGTGCCGGAATTGACCGAAAAACTGGACTGAAACGCTCTTTGCAAACCGTAGCTACCGAAAGGCCCGCTGTTCCCGGCGGGCCTTTTTACTTGGCGAGGAGCCTGGTCACGATCGGGGCAAGCGCACGGGCCGTGTCGGCATGGGCTTGCGCACTCAGCGTGGCCTCGGCGGTCGAGGGCGGCGCGTCAATGATTTCTGCGTCGACACCGCGGGCTTCGGGGGTGATCAAGACCTCGGTCAAACAGTGTATCTGCGGCTTCAGCGCGTCGAGCATGGCGCGGTTGACCATCGCGGGATCAGCGGAAAGGTCAGGGACCCCCGGTTGATCCTCGGGACGACGCATGGACAACCATAAAAGTACGACCGGCGCGTCGATCTGTTGGACAAGCTCCTGCATGCCGGCCACCCAGACCGAAGCCAGTTCCTTTTGAAGGTAGCCAAAAGCCTCCGGATACGCCGTGCGCAGACGGGTCAACATGTGGCGGGTGAAGCTGAACGGGGTGAAATCAACATCGGGGAAAAGGGCGCGCATCGCACCTGTCTCCTCTAGCACGCGGTCGTTGCGTCGCGTGTGGACCCGGTAGTAGAGGTTCGTCATGTTGATCGCATTGGGCACTTGCAGCACGCAGACCCGCGCCCGGCTCGCACAGTCGATAAGGGCAGGATCGCCACGAAACACGTCGATCCCGGCATTGGGCCAGCCAAAATTGACGCAAGTCTGTCCCAGCGCCGTTTCAAGAAGATCGGGATAGGGTTGCGTGATGAAGCGCGCAAAGGTGTCGGTGCCACCAAGGCAGGCCACGAACGCGTCATCAAGATCCCGCCGGGGCCCACGCAACAAAAGCCGCGAGCCGTCATAGCGGCATTGCTCCACTTCCCGTGCGGTCAACCCGCGTGCTGTGCGTTCCATGTCTGCCCACCATTTCGGTTCGAACGGCGGCCACCATGGCGGGTTTATTTTACCAAATATCTAAAGCTAGGATTTGAGACAAACCTGAGCCGCCTTGCGGTCGGGGGCGGCTGGGGCCTATGGTGAGGCAGGCCCAAACGAGAGGCAACTGACCCATGAAAATCACCACCGTCGGCGTAGTTGGCGCAGGCCAGATGGGCAACGGAATTGCCCATGTCATGGCCCATGCCGGGTATCAGGTTTTGCTCAACGATGTGAGCCAGGAGGCGCTGGACAAAGGCGTGGCGACGATCCGTGCGAACATGGAACGCCAAGTGGTGCGCGACAAGATGAGCGAAGCGGACATGACCGCCGCCCTGGGTCGCATCACGCCGACGCTGACGCTGTCGGATGTGGGCGGAACCGATTTGGTGATCGAGGCCGCGACAGAGCGCGAAACCGTGAAACAGGCGATTTTTGAAGACCTGCTGCCGCATCTCAAACCGCAGACCATCCTGACGTCCAACACGTCGTCGATT
>JBCBWJ010000194.1:0-6081 GCA_039817165.1 Pseudomonadota bacterium
GGGCGATTGCATGGCGATCAAATCGGCGGAGTATACGCATAAATTCCTGGACGAGAACGATGCCGACTTTATCGAAAGCTTCGACTATTTCGAGAGCGACTGGATCAAGACCGGTTTCAAGGAAGAGCGGCTGATCTATCGCCACTTCTTCAACGAGCGCAAACACAAGAAGCTGTTTTATGCCAGTTTCAACGCGCAACGGCGGCTAGGGCTGACGCGCGAGGTGCCGGCGGACCTGCAGGTCATGATCGGCAGCCAATGGTGGTGCCTGCGCCGCCGCACCATCGAATGGATCCTCGATTTCACCAAGAAGCGCCGCGACGTGATGCGCTTTTTCCGCACCACCTGGATCCCCGATGAGACGTTCTTTCAGACGCTTGTGCGCCACCTTGTCCCGGAATCCGAGATCCGCACCCGCACGCTCACCTTCCTGATGTTCACCGATTACGGCATCCCGGTCACCTTCTACAACGACCACTTCGACCTGCTCAAAAGTCAGGACAATCTCTTTGCCCGCAAGATCAGCCCCGAAGCGATGGAGCTCAAACGCAATCTTGGCGCGCTCTACGCCGATGAAAACGCACAGTTCCAGATCTCCAACGAAGGGCAAAACCTCTATAAATTCCTCTCCGGCCGGGGCCGCATCGGCCGCCGCTTTGCCAGCCGGTTCTGGGAAACCGAAAGCACCCTGGGCCGTCACCGCGAATTGATGATCGTGGTGTGCAAGAAATGGCACGTGGCCAAACGTCTGCTGGAACAGGTGCGTCAGGCCACGAACGTGCCGGCGATTGATTACCTCTTCAACGAAGAACACACCGCCCTGCCGGATCTGGGCGGCATTCAGGCCACGCTCGGCAAACGCACGCGCCACCGCCGGGCGCTGATGCGCGTGCTCTTCGACTATTTCAAAACCGACCGGATGATCATCTGCCTCGATCCCTCCAACATCGACCTGATGCATGATTTCGCCTCTGACCGCTCCACCACCAAGTTCCTCGAGGTGAAATGCGACTTCACGGACGAGTATCTGATCGGCCATGCCAAGCGGGTGGGGCTGGCGGGCGAACAAACCTCGCAGGACACGCTGGAACGTCTGATGCCCACCATTCGCGGCGACATCACCTTCGAAAGTGATCGCATCCGCGACGCGGATTTCGAAAACCTGCACGTGGTGGAACAGAACGCCTCGATCGAAGACAACGCCGTCCAGATTGCCCGCTTTCTCGATATCAACGGTGACAAGGCGCTCGACATCGCCAGCACACCGCACCTCTTTGCCGACTAAGGACCCGCCATGGCCCACACCTATGATGATCAAAACATATTCGCGAAAATCCTGCGCGCAGAGATCCCCAATTCAACCGTGCTGGAAACAGATCACACGCTCGCGTTCAACGACATCGCCCCGCAAGCGCCGGTGCATGTGCTGATCATTCCCAAAGGCGCCTATGTGAGCCACGATCACTTCGCGTCCCAAGCCTCAGAGGCAGAGATCCTCGATTTCATGCGCGCCACAGCAGAGGTCTGCCGCATGACGGGCACAAGCCTAGCGGCAGGCGGTGAGGGCTATCGCGTGATCTCAAATTGCGGCACGGATGGGCGTCAGGACGTGCCACATTACCACCTGCATGTGCTCGGTGGCCGTGACATGGGCCCGATGGTCAAAAAACCCGCCTGATCCCGGTCTGACCTGATCCAAGTCTGGCCTGATCCCGGTCTTACCTGATCCAAGTCTGGCCTGATCCAAGTCTGACCTGACCCGTGCGTCAGGTTTTGCGCATGTATCCGTTGGGCGCATAGGTGGCATTGGGCCCGAACATGTCACAGTAAAACGCATCCACCTCGAACACGCCCGGATTGGCGGCGTCGAAATCCTCAATCGCCTTCGAGGGCCCGCCGCCGTAATTCTCCGCCACGCCCTTCAGCTCGGTCATGATGCCATCTTCCATGCAGAGCATCTCACCGGCCTGCATGTGCCGGGCCAGAAACTCCAGCGCGGCCATGCAGCACGCGTAGGTGTGCGCGCTGTCCTCCAGCACGAACCACGGGCGCGGCGCAGACCAGATGTCGAACGCATCAAACGACGCGCCCAGATCCATCACGTCGCCCTCGATATAGGTCACGCGCGGGTCGCTCACTTGGGGCTTTTTCACATCAATCGAAAAGATCGGCGTTTGCCGTCCGTAATTGTTCACCGTGTCCGCCATCCAGATCGCACTCGCCCCGTGATGACTGCCGATCTCGATGATCGTGGCCGGCTCCAGATCCCAGATCGCGCGCGCCTGAATGGCCGCATCGATGGGGCTGCGCAGGCATTCAATGCCCTTGTACTGATACTTCATCACCCCGTCCTGATATTTGCGCAGGAACGGATAGTCGAAATTGGATTTGAACGAGCGCATCTTTGGCCTCTCCGGGTTGGGCATTTGCCCGCACCTAACCCTCGCGTCCCAACAGGGTCAATGCCTCCTGCCTTCACGAAACCTTGCCCCCAAGCCGTAGGGTGGGGTTCCACCCCACCACGCCGCATCCCATGGTCACAAACGGCGCAAATCCCGCAGGTTGCAAAAGATACCAAGCAAACCCTTGAGCGCGGCTGCAAAAACCCGATATGCAGCGGCATGGAACAGTCAGCCGCCTCCACGCCCCCCGGTTTGCGCGCCCGCGTGGGCCGCGCAATGGACAGCCGTCTGGTGCAGAATTTCATCCTTGGCGTGATCCTTTTCAACGCCGCTATTCTGGGGCTCGAAACCTCCAAAACCGCGATGGCCGCCGCCGGGCCGCTGATCCTGACACTCGACAAGATCTGCCTGAGCATTTTCATCGTCGAGATCCTGCTCAAGCTCTTCGCCCGCGGCTTGGGCTTCTTTCGCACCGGCTGGAACATCTTTGACTTCACCATCGTCGCCATCTCGCTCGTGCCCAACGCCCAGGGCCTCTCGGTCCTGCGTGCCCTGCGCATCCTGCGGCTCTTGCGCGTGGTCTCTGTGGTGCCATCCCTGCGCCGCGTGGTCGAAGGGCTGATGAACGCGATGCCCGGCATGGCGTCGGTGTTCATGCTGATGGGGCTGATCTTCTACATCGGCGCGGTCATGGCCACGAAACTTTTTGGCGCGAGCTTCGATGAATGGTTCGGCACCATCGGGCGCTCGGCCTATTCGCTGTTTCAGATCATGACGCTCGAAAGCTGGTCCATGGGCATCGTGCGCCCGGTGATGGTCATCTATCCCTACGCGTGGCTGTTCTTCGTGCCCTTCATCCTCGTGACCACCTTCGCCGTGGTGAACCTCGTGGTGGGCCTTGTGGTCAACTCCATGCAAGACGCCCACTCCGTCGAAGAAAACGCCCGCACCGATGACTACCGCGACGACGTGCTCAAACGCCTGCAAGGCATCGAAGACAAGCTCGACACGCTCGACAAAAAACCCTGAAAGGCGGAAATCCGCTCAACCGGTACGTGAACCCATGTCCTTCTAGGCGCGTCACAATATTTCCTCATAACACCGTCATACGGCTCACGCGGGCCGTTAAGGCATTTGCATACAGCCACTTAAGGAGATTTTCATGAACCGTCGTTTCTTGCTGCAGGGCTCTGTCCTTCTCGCCGCGACATCCGTCATCGCGGGTTGTGCCCAGACCGAAGGGGCCGACATCGTCGATATCGCCTCCTCTGACAGCCGCTTCAGCACGCTGGTCGCCGCCGTCAGCGCCGCCGGTCTCGTCGACACATTAAAGAGCCCCGGCCCCTTCACCGTCTTCGCCCCCACCAACGCCGCCTTCGCCGCGCTGCCAGCCGGGACCGTCGACAGCCTGCTCTTGCCAGAAAACAAGGACAAGCTGGTCAGCATTCTGACCTATCACGTCGTGCCCGGTTCGGTCACCTCGGGTCAGCTCATCGGCACCAAAACGCGCGTCGCCACCGTTCAGGGCAGCACCGTGCACATTGACGGCACCGCCCGCAAATTTGGCGCCGCCGTGCGTGTGAACGATGCCAATGTCACCCAGGCCGACATCATCGCCACCAACGGCGTGATCCACGTGATCGACAAGGTTCTGTTGCCCAAGTAACGCGCCACAGCGCCGCAAAACAAAAGCGCCGCCGAGGGGAACCCGGCGGCGCTTTTTATCGGGTCTTCGCGTGGATCAGCAATCGCGATCATACAAAGACGCATAGATATTGATCATCGTGTCGCCATTCGAAATGTACTGGTCCGCGTTCTTGAACTCCCAACCATCGCGCATCCCGTTGGCAAGGCTGATCAGACCACCGTCGCCCTACCGCGACCGCGTCAACTTCAGGAACACATCCTCCAGATCGGCCTGCTCCGTGCGCATATCGGCCATCGTGATCCCCGCCGCGCGCACATGGCCCAGCACCGCCTCCGCACTCATCTCCCGCGCGTGATAACTCAGCTCAATCGCCCCATCCTCGCGCCGCACCGCCTGCAATCCTTCCGCCTCAGGCAACACACCCGCATCCCCCTCCGCCCGGATCACAATCCGCCGCGTGTCCAACTGCCCCAAGAGCGCACTTGTCTTGTCCCGCACCACCAGATCCCCGTGATTGATGATCGCGATCTCGTCACACATCTCCTCGGCCTCCTCCAGGTAATGCGTGGTCAGCACAATCGTCATCCCCTGCGCGTTGAGCATCCGCACATTCTCCCACAGCATCTGACGCAGCTCGATATCCACCCCCGCTGTCGGCTCATCCAGCACCAGAATATGCGGATGATGCACCAGCGCTTTGGCCAAGAGGAGCCGCCGCCGCATCCCCCCCGACAGCGTCCGCGCATAGGCCCGCGCCTTGTCCTCCAACCCCACCAGCGCAAGGATCTCATCACTGCGCCGCTGCGATTTCGGCACGCCATACAAACCCGCCTGCATCTCCAACGCGTCACGCGGATTGAAAAACGGATCAAGGTTCAGCTCTTGGGGCATCACCCCGATGGCGGCCCGGGATTGGCGCGGGTTCACATCCTGATCAAACCCCCAGATCGTCACCTGCCCCGTGGTCTTGCGCACCAACCCCGCCAGAATGTTGATCAGCGTCGATTTCCCCGCCCCGTTGGGCCCAAGCAGCCCAAACACACAGCCCGCCGGAATATCCAGATCAATCCCCTTGAGCGCGCGCTTTTCGCCCTCGCGCCCCTGATAGACCTTGCTGAGGCCCTTGATATCAATCGCTCTCTCTTGCATGGCCCGAGATGTATCAAACCACAGCCCAGAGACCACCCGCATTTCCGGGATTCTTTTGCGCCCCAAAACCCGCTAAACTGACCGTCACACAACAACGATGAACAGACATGGCCAATCAACCTCTCAAAGGCATGGCGCGGCTGGCCGCCGCCTGGCACAACTCCCGCGCAGGGTTTCGCGACGCATGGACAGGCGAAGAGGCGTTTCGCCTCGAATTCATCCTGTTCCTCCTGAGCATCCCAGCCGCGTTCCTGATCGCCGCAACTGTCTTCCAAGCCGCTCTTCTCATCGCATCCATGGTTTTGCTCTTGATTGTAGAGATCCTCAACAGCGCCATAGAAAGCGTCGTGGACCGCATCGGCCCAGAACGGCATGAGCTTTCGCGCAAAGCCAAGGATATGGGCTCGCTCGCTGTCCTGATGGCGATGCTTCTGGCCGGCATCCTCTGGCTTGCCGCGCTTTGGCAAGCCCTCACCACCTAGAACCCGGCGCGGACTCAAGGGCTTTAGCCCGCCGCGCCTTCGTCAGGCCGTCCCGACGGCATGGCGAATTGGCAATCGCAGGCTGTTGCTCAGATGGATTGCGGGTTTGATGGATCAAGCGCTGCCAAACCAAATGCGGGTCGCCAAGCCACGGCCTGACAAACCCGCTCTGATGCGAACAACTCCCAAAACCTGTCACCCGCCCAACATTGCCCACTGGCCGCTCCCCCCTCCTCGTGCCATATCAGTCAAAGACAAGATGGAGGGACCCCATGACATTCGGCAAAGGCTGCCACCTGCACCTCATCGACGGCTCCGCCTTCATCTTCCGCGCCTACCACGCCCTGCCGCCGCTCACCCGCAAATCCGACGGCCTGCCCATCGGCGCGGTCTCGGGCTT
>JBCBWJ010000195.1:0-6074 GCA_039817165.1 Pseudomonadota bacterium
TTGGCCAACCTCATGGTTGAACACGAACTCACGTCTGCGACCAAGACCTGCTGCTAGGCTGTTCGGTTGAGACCCTGAAGGCTGACGCCCGTCAGACCAGGCCCACTTCGTCCAAATTCACCCCATCCAGAAAGCCAAGCTGTTTGAGCGCCCGTGACAGGGTCTCGCGACCCGCCTCGAAGGAGTACGCTTCGTCGATCAGGCTCTGTCCGTTCCTGGAGATCTTGGACCACAGTTTGGCGTCAGAATAGAGCCGCCCGATGCAATCCACCCAGTCTTCCGGTGTCTGCGCAATCAAGCAATCATATCCGTGGCGAACCCCAACGCTTTCGGCGGCGACGGGCGAAAGAACGCTGGGAATGCCATGCGCCAAAGCGTCGACAACTTTGCCTTTCAGCCCGGCCCCCGACAAAAGCGGCGCAACGAACACGCGGTGCTTAAAATAAACATCCGACACGTGATCGACAAAGCCCACGGGAGCGATTGTCTCACTCTCCAGCGCCTTGATGGTGTCCGGCATCTGACTTCCGTAGATTGAGAGAACCATGTCAGGCAGGGTGTCTTTGAACAAAGGCATGACGTCTTTGGCAAAGAACTCCATCGCCTCGGCGTTCGGAGGATGGCCGTACCCGCCCAAAAATGCGATGCCGGACCGGCTTTTGAAACGCACGCGATTTTCCTTTTTGGAGACCACCCAGGGGCATTTGGCAATGGCCCCATTGTCGAGATTGTGCGACAAGACGACGGCATGTTCACTGTCGTTATAGGACAGCGCAAGATCGCAACTGCGCATCACCACAAGTTCGCGATCTCGTGTTTTGATGGCTTGTTCCATGTCCTCTTGCGACCCGCTGGCAATGGCCGCCCTCACCTCTCGCAGAAAGTGGAGATCAACACCGTTGAACATGATCTTCGCATCCGGATTTGCTTCCCGGATCAAGGGCACAACGGTTTCCGCGATCTGGTATCTCAGAACGTAGAACAGGTCGTAGTCCGCCGCGCATTCTTGAATGTAGTCTTCCAGAGAGGAAACGAAGGGGCGGTAGAGCGTTTCAATGCCCAGTTTGTTGAGGTCTTCCGTGTACCGCCCGAGAAAGGCCAGATTGCTCGGCAGCAAAGTGACCTTGAACCCAAGCGACCGCAGCAGACGCATTTCCTGCGTGACGGCGTGCCCGCCCGCATCATTGTCCGTTCTGGGGGCGGCATGATCGATGACAAGCACACGCCCAAGGATGCCACGATCCTTTTCAAGGTCAGGATCTCCGCCTTCCGGTCCGTGTTCAATGAAGTCTGCAGCCCACTTTTTCTTGAAGGTGGGGCGGTTGATTTCCTGGTACCTTTTGAAACCCTCAGTTTCATCTGTTCCGGCGGTCTGGCCGTTGAAATGGTAGACCAGCGAGTGAGGCGCAAAAATCGTTTTGTATCCGGCATCCCGGACTTTGAACGCAAGATCCGTGTCTTCAAAGTACATTTTTTCGTAGTATGTGCTGAGGCCGCCCACTTCGTCCCAGGCCTTGCGAGAGACCATGATCGCCGCACCAGACAGAAAATCCGCTTGTCGCGTATAGCAGTATTTTGGATCCCAAGGGTTCCCGTTCCAGCCATAGTTGCTGGGGTTGCCGTTTTGCCAGACGATCCCGCCTGCCTCTTGCAATGTGCCGTCCGTGTTCAACAGCTTGGACCCAGCGAGGCCCACATTTTCAAATTGCCCGAAGACAGAGACAAGCTCGTCGAGCCAACCGCTTGTTGGTTCCGTGTCATTGTTCAGCAAAACGATAAAACGACCGTCCGCCAATGCGGCCCCTGCGTTACAGGCCGCGATGAATTGCTGGGCGTCTTCATGGCGCACAAGTTTTATCCCGGTGACCAGTTCTTCGATCTCCGTGGTTCTGTCGTCAGATCCGTCATCCACAAGGATGACCTCGAAAGACGCGTGGTTGTAGGCCAACAAAAGAGCGCAAAGACAGGTGTAGGTGTAGTGGAACTGGTTGTGGACCGGGATGACAACCGAAACATCGGGGTTCTTCACGCGCTCGAACGCAAGCGGTTTGACTGCATGCAGGTCTTCGGCGCCCATACAAACCGCTTCGTGGGCCCAGGTCAGTTGTGCGCGCTGTGCGTCGGTGTAATGCGCGCCGTGTTCCAGATGACGTTGCAGTGCCAAATAGCGAAACCGCGAATTGCTGTCCAAGTAAGACGGTATTGGGCGACGCGTTATTTGACGCAGCGTATGTGCGGGGACTTCGATGCAATCAAAGAAAAAGTACTCTTCCGCAATGATCGCAATCCCGTAGGCATCGCGCACAATGACATGGTGAATACGGCCATCCAGATACCGGTTCGGCACCAGCGTCATCACGTCATCAGAGATCACGTCAACGCTGTTCAGAACCTGCCCGTCGATGTAGATAAGCAAGTCCAGCCGGATCGGGCTGGACACGAACAGATGGCGTCCCTCTTTCAGAGCGATTGTCACGTCAGACGTCTGAAACTCGAAAATACACGTCTCGGTTTCCGGGCCTTCGAACAGCAACTTGGTGGTTTTGCCCCAGTAGAGCGTCTCTGGCAGATCACATTTCAAGCGGCTGTAATCGGTATCTGCACTCTTTCGTCCAACGTCCAGGGACTTGCTCAGGCGACCCCCGCCATCGCTGCGAGACATCAGGGTGCAATCGGCAAAAAAGATGTAAGGAGAAACGCCAGGGTCGTCGCGGTTGGCCTCGTAGACAAGTTTCAAGCGAACGAACCGCCGCTTTGCATCCCATGGAAAACCCAACTCTATCGCGTCGTATCCCGCGTGGGATTGGCCGCCTTCGAATGCGTCGTCGATCTTGCGAGACTTTGATGAGATCAAATCATAGCCAGCGTCCAGGCATTCCACCACCAAGGTCACCTGCCCTCTGTGGGTGGCAAAAAACCCCGACACGCTCAGCGGTCGTTCATCGACCTCGATGTAGGGTGAGCCATGAGGACAGATCACGATTTCGGTTCGGTGCGCCCAATCAAGGATTTCAATGTAGTTTGTATCGAAGCCTTCCAACGTCCAGGCGGTTTCGATGTTGGAGCCTGCATTGATTGCATTTGGTTTTGAGCACTTGAACCTGTCGGCGCCGGAACTCAGTCCTTCGGCGATGCTCTGGATGGAGGGAACGGGCGGCAGGTCTTTCTCAGACGCGGACAGCAATGGAATTGTGTTGGACCCAAACCTCAGGAAATGATGCGACGGGTCAATGTTCTTTGAGGATGCCACGTATACGCTGCCTTCAAAGACAGACACCGAAAGATCGGGTTTCGCCAGGTCGCGCATAGGCTTATTCTCAACTCCACACTTTAAGACAACCGAATAGTGTCACAACGGCGTGATGACAAGCATCAAGACCTGCGAGGTGGAGCGCCCGTGCGACCACGGCGTGCTGAGACGCAACTCGTTACAGGTGGGAGACGCGAGGTGTCACTGCTGTTGGGCGGCGTAGAATTGCATCACGGTTTGCATCAGGCCGCTTTCGATCATGACCTCTTGGTTGAGGTCCATCACCCCGCAGCCCTGCATTGATTGGATCGTGCCCACGCTCGGGGTCATCAGGTCGAGCGCTTCGTTATACTGATCGATGTTGAGGATCGTCACCTCGGGATTGGCCTCCAGAAAAGTGAAGAATTTCGCGCCTTCGTCGCGCATGTCGTTGTACTCTGCCAGCGTGCCGGCCGCGCTCATGTCATCGTGGACGCAACCGTAGGCCGCCTCGAACGCATCATTCCAGGGGAAGGCTGGCACGACCTCGGCGATGGTCGGGTCGATGCGCGAGAACATGGCCATGGAGGTGACCCACGAGGCTTGTGCCAAGGCGCGGGCTTCCTTGACGAAACTGTCGCGGCTGAGTTGGGTGAAATCCACGGACGTGTCTATGGGATCGGCCTGAGCAACGGCCGTCAGGGCAATAAGTGTGATTGCGGGTATGCGTAGCATGAAAGCGTTCCGTATTGGGTCTTGGGCAACGTTCCAAATCAGGGCTGGATTGGCAATGGCCGAGAACACTTTGCGCAATCTTGCCGCACCAAACGGATCAAATCCGGTCTAGACCCTTTCTTAGCGGGTGATTTTTCCCTAAGTTGCGTTCAAAGAGCCGCAGCGGCCAGCACAGGCATCCCGAGGGACAAGAAGGCTATGACCACCGCATTGATCACGATGGCCTATCAGGACACGTTTTTCCTGCCGTTGTGGATCAAGTATTACGCGCAGTTTGTTGATAAAAAACAAATTTATGTCCTGATCCATGGTCGGGACGAGGCGCTGGAAGAGATCGCGGCGGGCTGCAATGTGATCAACATCACCCGGCCAGAGATCACCGCGCAGTTTGAGGTGAACCGTTGGTTGATGCTGTCGCATTTTGCCTCTGGGCTGACCTATCAATACGACACCGTGATGTATCTGGACACCGATGAGATTGTTTTTTCTGATCCAACTGTGGCCAGTAACCCACTGGAATTTATTGATACTATTGATGCACCGGTGATTTCCCCGCACGGGTTTGAAGTGATGCATCGCGGCGATCTGGAACCTGCCCCGATCACCAGTGACAAGCCGATCCTGGCGCAGCGGGAATATGCGCGGATCAACACCGCCTATTCCAAACCCTGCATCATCCGCAAACCGGTGCGGTGGTGTTCGGGCGGGCATGCAGCGACCCATCCCAACCTGCATCTGGCACCGGATCTGTACCAGTTTCACCTGCGCTTTGTGGACGAAGACATGTATCTGAACAAAATGCGCGGGCGGCGAGAGGCCACGTCGGACCCCACAACGGGCGAGCATGTGGCCGGTGTGGGCGGGGCCAATTGGAACGTCACCGATGAGAAAGCCGCCGGGATGATCCGCAAGATCCGCACCTGGCCCATTGCAGAGGCCGAGCGTCTGACCGGCCTGCGGCCTTTTCGCATGTTCCAAAAGAAATTCGGGGAAAAGCGGCGCAACAGCTATCATTTCGGGCCTTACTACATCCAGAAAAAGCTGATCCGCTTGCCGGATCACATTCGCACGGCGTTCTGAGCCAGGGAGAGCATGAACTTGGCCAAAGAACCCGTTGTTGTCATTGGAGGAACCGGCTTTTGTGGGCCGCATCTTGTGCGTCAGCTTTTGGCCCAGGGCTATCCAGTGCGGGTGATGTCGCGGCGGGGGGCGAGCGGGCTTGATCCGTGGCAACGCGAGATGCTGGCGGGCGCAGAGATCCTGCGCGGGGACATGAGCAATCCGTTCGATCTGACCAACGCCATTTCGGGCGCGGAGACGGTGGTGCATGCGGCGTCTGCCTCGAAATCACGGAACTCGGATGTGGCGATCGAGCAGGATATCGACATCAACCTCAAGGGCACGGTGAGCATCATTCAGACCGCGGGTGCGTGCGGGGCGAAACGGCTTGTTTACCTGTCCTCAGCCGGCGCGATTTACGGGATCGGTCAGGGGCGGCCCTATATCGAATCTGACACCTGTCAGCCCTTGTCCTCTTACGGGATCGTGAAGCTGGCGGCGGAAAGCTATGTCACCCATCTGGGTGCGGCCCATGGGCTGTCGACGCTGATCACGCGCATCTCGAACCCTTACGGTCCGGGCCAGACGGGGGCGGATGGTCAGGGGATCATGGCGGTGTTTTCGCGTTTGATCTCAAAGGGTCAGCCGGTGCGGCTTTTCGGGGATGGCTCGGCCGAGCGGGACTATATCACCGTGGAGGACGCCATGCGCGCGCTGCTGGAGCTGATGGCGATGGGCGAGGAAGGGATTGTGAACATCGCGTCGGGGCAATCCAGTTCCATTTCATCGATCCTCGACATGCTCGAGGACGTGATGGGCCAGAGCGCGGAACGCACCTATGTGGAGGCCGCGCGCACGGCGGATCTGGGTCATGTGCATATCAACAACGATAAAATGGTCGCCCGGCTGGGTTGGAAACCGGATCAGGACATGCGGCCCAACGTGCAAAGCTTCATCGACTGGATGACGCGAACAGGCTTTGAAAAATAATCAGATTACTCTGCGGCAAAGCCTGTTCGCGTCATCCAGTCGATGAAGCTTTGCACGTTGG
>JBCBWJ010000196.1:0-6066 GCA_039817165.1 Pseudomonadota bacterium
GACAAAACTTTCGCCCTCAATGTCCGTGGCACCGCCCGTATGATCGAGGCCTTTCTGCCCGCCATGATCAAAAATGGCGGCGGGTCGATCATCAATGTCGCCTCGGTCGTGTCCTCAATCACGGGCGCGCCGAACCGATGCATCTACGGGGCCAGCAAGGGCGCAGTAATGGGCCTGACCAAATCTGTCGCCGCAGATTACGTCCGTGATAAAATCCGGTGCAACGCCATCTGTCCTGGCACGGTGCTGACCCCTTCGCTCAAGGCGCGCATGGCCGCAGGTGGAGACTACGACACCGCGTTCGAGACCATGCTGGATCGCCAGCCCACCCGCGAAATGGCCACGGCCGAGGATATCGCGCCCATCGTGGTCTACCTCGCGTCAGACGAATCCAAAGTCGCCACGGGTCAGTTCTTCGTCGTTGATGGCGGTTGGACTATATGACGGATCGGATCGGCCTCATTGGGCTGGGTGCCATGGGTCACGGCATGGCGGCCAATATCCTTGCCAAACACGGGCAAATGACGATCCTGGGCAACCGAAATCGCGCCCCGGTGGACGACCTCGTGACCAAGGGTGCCGTTGAGGTGGCAAGCCCCGCCGCTCTGGCAGAGGTCTGCGATTTTATCTTGCTCTGCCTGCCAAATTCAGACGTGGTCGAGGATGTGATCACAAAAATGGGGGCGTCTCTAAGCACTGGTAAAATCCTGATCGACACAGGCACCTCAGCGCGGGACTCGACCCTAATACTGGCCAAGGTGCTGCAAGACAGAGGCATCTCTTTCGCTGAGGCGCCGCTCACCGGTGGCAAAACACAGGCCGAAAACGGCGATTTAGGCGCGCTGGTCGGCGCAGAGGATGACGTGTTCGAACGTATCTCGCCGATCCTCTCGCTGTTCTGCTCGTCGGTCCAGCACTTCGGCCCGGTGGGCAGTGGGGCAGCGGCGAAGTTCGTGAACAACTACATGGTCATGGGGATCGCCGCTGTGGTGTGTGAGGCGTTCCACGTGGCCCGCCTAACGGACAGTGATTGGGGCAAGCTTTATGACGTCGTGATCCGGGGATCGGCGGATTCAGGTGTGTTTCGCCGTATCATCGGCAACGCCAAGGATGGCAACTACGAGGGGTATGTGTTCTCTGTGGAAAACGCACTGAAGGATATGGGCTACATCACACAGATGAATGCCACTCTTGGTCGGAATACGTCTCTAAACCAAGCCGTTCATGCCTTTTTCCAAGACGCCGCGCAGGCGGGCCATGGGGACAAATTGCTCAGTGAGTTGATGCGCCCGGAGGTGGGCGAAACTCTGTTCAAAGCCAAAGAGTAACGCCGGGGCGCGCGTGCTGGATCGCGGGCAAACGACAAAGTGATGTTGGATGAAACGGCGGACCAGACAGGCACTGCCTGGGCTGTTGGGGGTGTCCTGAACACACCTGCGCGGCCCGCATTTCAAACCAACCAGAAACGCACGCGCGCCCCGGTTTCTGCCTTGGCGCCGTCAGCCTTCTGACGACGTCGCGGGCAACAGTCCGACATTGATCGCTTCGGCCACCTCGGCGGCGTCGAGCACGCCATTGGCGTCTGCGTCAATCTCGGCAAAGACGGATGCGCCTGACTCGGGCATTGCCTCGTTGAACTCGGTCATGGTGACCGCCCCGTCGCCATCGGCATCGAGTGCCGTTTCCCCCGCCATGAGGGCGGTGGGTACAAGAAGGATGGTCGCAAGGCCTGTGATTTTCAGAAAGGTCATCATTTTGATCTCCTGTTTCCTGAGAGTGGTGAGGAAGCGCGTTCCTCGACAGGCAACATGGGACATGCAAATTGGGGTGTCGCGGGCCAGACGAGAAACCCGCAGTTTCCCGCAAGAAGAGGCCGAAAACCCGGACTGCCCTCTGCGGGAGTTCGCCGGTCCAAATGCGTGTCATGCCGTCTGGCAAGATGCCGCAAGGGGACCGCGCAAGGATCGGCAGGAAATGGGGTATAAAATCGCCTCGGACATCCCCGGCGAAAGACCGCGCAAGATCACGTGAGGCTGGGATTCGGCCGGATATGCCCGGTGACAAGCCCCCGACAGTTCAAAACCGATGGGGTCATGAAGCGTGCGACCATCGGGTGAACGGGATCGAGCACGCCCAATCGCACCAAAAGCCCCGCAATCACGCATTCCGACGCCCGCGTCGCGCCGTCACTGATCTTGAGCGCAATGCCAAGGCCACGCCCGGGCAAGATACCAATGTAGAACCCCTCCGCCCCGGTTTTGATCGCCAAAGGCTCCCTTGCGGCGCGCATCAACTCGGTGCAGGCTTTGCCCTCACCCGCCACATGGGCGGGATGCGCCGCCATCGCCTGCCACAGCCGCTGCATCGCGCGCCCTCGGGGATCAGTGTCGGTTGCGGATGCAAAACGGGCCATCGCAAGCGCCATGGCATGCAGTCGGGTCGCGAAGTTGGGGGCAGAGCATCCATCGATGCCAAACTTGGGGCTGGCCTCCCCTGTCACCTCCTCAAACGCCGCGCGGCAGGCCAGTTGCACCGGGTGATCCGGCTCCACATACTCAGGGCCTGCGCGCAAATGTCGGGCCAGCGTCAGAAAACCTGCATGTTTGCCCGAACAATTGTTGTGCACCTGGCAGGGGGCCTCGTTCGCCCGGATGAGCCCGTGATGAGCCGCTTCATCCGATGGCATATGAGAGCCGCAGCGGAAATCCCTGTCCTCTAGGCCCAGATCCGCGAGCCAATCGCGCACCGCATCCGTGTGCAGCGCCGCCCCGATGTGAGACGCACAGCTGAGGGCAAGCTGGTCGGTCCTGAGCCCCGCCGCGTCGGCCGCACCGCTTTCCAAGAGCGGCAAGGCCTGGATCATCTTGGCAGAACTGCGCGGATAGACCACCAGATCGGGATTGCCCCAGGCCTCAACAATCTGCCCGGAGGCGTCACAGATCACCGCGTGGCCCAGGTGCTGGCTTTCCACCATGTCCCCGCGCCAGACGTCTACCAAAGGCACTCCTGCGACCATTATCCCACCTGTTCTGCCATGATATTTTCGCGCATACAGTCTTTCCCCCCCGGTTTGTTTCAGGCTACTGTTACAGAGTCGAGGGAATTTGCCGACCTGCCATGAGCGTATTAAAATGGCGGCAGCGACGATTGAGGTAGCAAACAGCGTGGAGGCTGTAACATGGGTTCACCGATGACGCAGAGATGGACAATGGCGCTTGCAGGCGGGGCACTGGCCTTGGCCGGTGCGGCGACCGCTCAGGAAGAAAGCACCAATCAGGTAGCGGCGAAAACCGCATGGAGTGTGTTCGAGGATCAAGACCCCCGCGAATGCTGGGCCGTGTCCGCACCCACCGAGACCGTGAACACCAAAGATGGCCGCGTGGTGGCTGTGCGTCGCGGCGACATCCTTTTGATGACCTTTTACCGCCCGGATCAAAACGTGACAGGGCAGGTCACATTCACGGGCGGATATCCGTTTGCGGGCGGCTCGACCGTGACGCTGGACATTGGCGACACGAAGTTTGAGCTGTTCACCGAAGGCGAATGGGCCTGGCCTGCGAGCACGGCAGACGACGCCAAGATCATCACCGCGATGAAGCGCGGCACTGACGCTGTGCTCACGGCACAATCATCCCGCGGGACGACCACGAAGGATTCGTTTTCCCTGCTGGGGTTCACCGCCGCGATTGATGAGGCTGAAAAGCGCTGTCAGTGAGGCTGAGAGGCAGGGATGCCTCCGGTGGGAGTATTTTTGGCAAGATGAAACACGGGACCTGGCCCTATCGCGGGGCGGCGGCGCGTTTCAGGCGATCATTGATCGCGAGCCCGAGCCCGGTGTTGGGGATGGGTGCGACCGCAATGGGCATGCCTTTGGCGTCCAGCTTGTGCAAGTGACCAAAGAGGTTGGCCGCCGCCTCGAGCAGATCGCCCGCGCGAGACAAGGACAGGTCACCCTCAATTTCGCCAAAGCCCAAAAGAACCTCACCCGGTCGGGCCGCGCTCGCGTTCAGGCGCACCGGCGCACCTGGCGCGTAGTGAGAGGCCATCTGTCCGGGGGCCGTCACGGGCGCGTGGTCTAAGAGCTGGTCCAGCGGTTGCCCGAGGGCGGCTTCCACGGAACCATGAGGCAGGCCGCCGGGGCGCAGCAGGCGCGGGGACCCATCCAGCCCTATGATGGTGGATTCGAGGCCTACGTCGCAGGGCCCGCCATCCAGAATACCGTCAATCCTGCCCTCTAATCCGGCCAGAACATGCGCGGCCGTGGTCGGGCTGATCCGACCTGACGGGTTGGCCGATGGTGCAGCGATAGGGCCGTCAAAAGCCGTGAGCAACGCGTGAGCGAGCGGATGAGCCGGCATCCGAATGGCAAGGGTCGGCAGCTTTGCCGTGACCAATGGCGAGAGACCTGCATCAGATTTCAGCGGCAGAACAAGCGTCAAAGGCCCCGGCCAGAACGCATGCGCCAGCCGGTCTGCCAGATCCGACCAGTCCACAAGGGATTGCGCGGCTTCTATACCGTGCACATGCACGATCAGCGGGTTGAAACGAGGCCTGTCCTTAGCCTCGAAAATGCGCGCAACGGCGCGATCGTTGCGGGCATCTGCCCCCAGACCATAGACCGTCTCAGTGGGCAGCGCGACAAGCCCACCCTCTCGCAGTATGCCCACCGCGGCATCGATCCCGCGCGCATCATCTGTCCAAACTTGGGTTTTCACGGTCATACCCTGACGTCGCGTGACGGTTGCGCGGCAGAGCGCGCCGGTTACGTTCGATGGCAGACCTACAAGCCAAGGCCTCGGTTGCCAAGCCGCCGCAGTTGGGCCAAGAGGCACAGATGACGGATCGCACCCCATGACAGACACAGCCACCAATTCTTTGCACTACCCGTGGGAAGACCCGCCAGAGGATGGTCAGGCCATCGAGGTGGCAGACGGTGTGCTGTGGATTCGTTTGCCGCTGCCTATGGCGCTCGATCATGTGAACATCTATGCGCTGGATGACGGGGACAGTTGGACCATTGTCGACACGGGCATCCATTCCAAGCGCAGCGTTGCGCTCTGGGAGGCGGTGCTTGAGGGCCCCTTGCAAGGTCGCCCCGTGGGTCGCGTGATCCTGACGCACCACCATCCTGATCACATCGGCATGGCGGGCTGGTTGATGGCGCGTTTTGACGCAGAACTGATCGCCACCCGCACCTCTTGGCTGATGGCGCGGATGCTGATCCTCGACGTTGAGGAAAAGCCGACCCGCGAGGCAGTAGATTTCATGCGCGCGGCCGGCATGGCGCCGGATGTGTTCGACGCCCGGATGAAGATGCGCCCCTATAATTTCGCCGACACCTGTCACCCGATCCCTGTGGGCTACACCCGTGTTCAGCAAGGCGATGTGATCACAGCAGCGGGCCGCAGTTGGGACGTGCATATCGGCCATGGCCACGCGCCCGAACACCTGACCATGTGGAGCCGTGATGACAATCTGGTGCTGGCGGGCGATCAGATCATTTCGTCGATCAGCCCCAATCTCGGCGTCTACCCAACAGAGCCTGAGGCCGATCCGGTCAAGGACTGGCTAGAGGCCTGCGCCCGTCTGGCCACGCTCGCCCGGCCCGACCATCTTGTCCTGAGTGGTCACAAACGTGTCTTTTCCGGCCTGCCGTTCCGCATGCAGCAGTTGATCGACAACCATCACGGCGCGCTCGACCGGCTGCGCGACCATCTGAACGAACCCCGCACGGCCGCCGAATGCTTCGTGCCGCTTTTCAAACGAAAAATTGATGGCGGCGTCTACGGGCTGGCGCTGGTGGAGGCGGTTGCGCATCTCAACCATCTGCACCAAGCTGGCGAGGTCACGCGCACCAAACGAGAGGATGGCGCATGGCTTTGGCGCTTGGGAGGGTAACCCGTGGACGATAAAATCAGAACTTCGGCGGAGGCGGCAGAAAACGCTGCGATGCCCCGCTGCCATGAGGTGCACGCCGATGAGGCGGCCTGCCAAGGGGGGCGCAACGTGACCGAAGGTGTCGATCTGGCCCCGGTGACGGAAAAGAGCGAGGCACAATGGGCCTAT
>JBCBWJ010000197.1:0-6052 GCA_039817165.1 Pseudomonadota bacterium
CCCAAACCTATGATCTCGCCCAGCAACGTCTGGCCGATCTGGAGCGTCAACGCGACGATCTGGAAGACGCCATCACGGAACTGCGCGACCAGATGAAATGGGGCGAGAAAATGATCGCCTCTATCCGCGCGTCCAAGCGCGCGGCCGAATAATTTTTACAACACTCTGATTGAGAGGAGCAATCCGATGCCAAGCTACACAGCCCCCACCAAAGACATGCAGTTTGTTTTGCACGAGGTTCTGAAGATTTCTGAAGGCGATACACCCGGATACGACGAGCTTGAACCCGATTTCACCGGTGCCGTGCTGGAAGAAGCGGGCAAGCTGGCCTCAGAGGTGATCGGCCCGCTCAATGTGGTGGGTGACACCGAAGGATGCCATCTGGAAAACGGCGTCGTGCGCACGCCAGCAGGCTTCAAGGACGCGTTTGATCAGGTCCGCGAAGGCGGCTGGACAGCGCTAGACCTGCCTGAACAGTATGGCGGCCAGAACATGCCTGTCGTTTTGGGCACCACGGTCGGGGAGATCTTCTCGGGCGCGAACATGGCCTTCACCATGTATCAGGGTCTGACCCATGGTGCCGCTTCCGCCATTCTGGCGCATGGCACCGATCAGCAAAAGGACATGTATCTGCCGAAGATGGCCACATGTGACTGGACCGGCACGATGAACCTGACCGAGCCGCATTGCGGCACAGACCTTGGCCTGATGCGCACGAAAGCTGTGCCGCAGGGCGATGGCACCTACAAAATCTCCGGTCAGAAGATCTTTATCTCTGCCGGTGAGCACGACATGGCTGAAAACATCGTGCACCTGGTGCTGGCGAAAATCCCCGGTGGTCCCGAAGGCATCAAAGGTGTGTCCTTGTTCATTGTGCCCAAGTTCCACGTGAACGACGATGGCTCTCTGGGTGCGCGCAACGGCGTGGCCTGCGGCAAGATCGAAGAAAAAATGGGCATCCACGGCAACTCCACCTGCGTGATGAACTATGACGAGGCGACGGGTGTCTTGCTCGGTGAAGAGCATAAAGGTATGCGCGCCATGTTCACGATGATGAACGAGGCCCGTCTGGGCGTCGGCATGCAGGGTGTTGGTCAGGCCGAAGTGGCTTACCAAAATGCGCTGATCTACGCCAAGGACCGTTTGCAAGGCCGTGACGTGACCGGCGACCAGAACCCCGAAGGACCTGCCGATCCGTTGATCGTGCATCCCGACGTGCGCCGCGCGCTGCTGGATCAGAAGAGCTTTGCCGAAGGTGGCCGTGCGCTGTTGCTTTGGGGCGCGGAAATGATCGACAAGTCGCACCGCTCGGGTGATGAGGCCGCCGAAGGGCTGGTCAGCTTGCTCACGCCTGTGATCAAGGGGTTCCTCAGCGACGAAGGCTTCGACATGGCCGTGCGCGCCCAACAGGTCTATGGCGGCCACGGGTTCATCGAGGAATGGGGCATGTCCCAGTTCGTGCGCGACGCCCGCATCGCCCAGATCTATGAAGGGGCCAATGGCGTTCAGGCGCTCGACCTTGTGGGCCGCAAGCTGATGGCCTCGGGCGGCAAATACATGATGGCGTTCTTTGACGAGGTGAAAACCTTTATCAAGGAAAATGAAGGCAACGAGGCGCTGGCGAAGGATTACCTTGAGCCGCTCAAGGCTGCCTCCAAGGATCTTCAGGCCGCGGGCATGTTCTTCATGCAGAACGGGATGAAAAACCCCAATGCGGCGCTTTCCGGTTCTTATGACTTCATGCACCTCTTCGGTCATGTCTGCCTCGGCCTGATGTGGGCACGGATGGGCAAGGCCGCGCATGACGCGCTGGAGGCTGGCACCTCGGATGAGGATTTCTACAAGGCCAAGCTGAAAACCGGGCGGTTCTACATGTCCCGCCGTCTGCCTGCGACAGCGATGCACCTCGCACGCATTCAGTCCGGCGCAGAGTCCGTGATGGAGTTGGAAGAGGCGCTGTTCTAAGCGCCTCCGCCACCCACCCAAGACCGACGAAACCAAAGGGAGAGGACCACACATGTCGACATGGATGACAGAAGAGCACCAGATGCTCGGCGACATGACCGCCAAGTTCATCAATGACGAGTGGTCCCCCCACTTTGCCCGCTGGCGCGAGCAGGGCATGATGGATCGCGAGACCTGGAACGAGGCCGGTGAACTGGGCCTGCTGTGCCCGTCCATTCCCGAAGAATACGGCGGAGCGGGCGGGGATTTCGGCCATGAGGCGGTGATCTTGCTGGAACAGTGCCGCGCCAACCTGGCCAGTTGGGGCCATCCCATTCATTCGGGCATCGTGGCGCATTACATTCTCGCCTACGGGTCCGAAGAGCAAAAGAAGAAGTGGCTGCCCAAGATGGTGTCGGGCGAGATGGTCGGCGCGCTGGCGATGACGGAACCGGCGGCGGGCTCTGACGTGCAAGGCATCAAGACCAAGGCGGTGCGCGATGGCAATGCCTATCGCCTGTCGGGCCAAAAAACCTTTATCACCAACGGCCAGCACGCCAACCTGATCGTGGTCGCGGCCAAGACCGACCCCAAGGAAGGCGCGCGCGGCATTTCCATGGTGGTGGTGGAAACCGACGGCGCGGAAGGGTTTTCGCGCGGGCGGAACCTGGACAAGAGCGGGTTGAAATCGGCGGACACCTCGGAGCTTTTCTTCGACAATGTGGAGATCCCGCCAGAGAACATTTTGGGCGGTGAAGAAGGCCGTGGGTTCTATCAGATGATGGAACAGCTGCCACAGGAACGCCTGATCATTGCCTGCGGGGCCGTGGGCGCGCTCGAGGGCGGTGTGGACCGTACGATCACATATGCCCAAGAGCGCAAGGCCTTTGGCGACACCCTGCTGCAGTTCCAGAACTTGCGGTTCAAGCTGGTGGAGTGCCAGACGAAAGCCAAGGTGGCGCGCGCGTTCCTGGACGAGTGCATCGCGGAGCATTTGCGTGGCGAGCTGACGGTTGAAAAGGCCGCGATGGCCAAATACTGGATCACCGACACGCAGTTCGAGGTGCTGGATGAATGCGTTCAGATCCATGGCGGCTACGGCTACATGGCCGAGTATGACATCGCGGAGATGTGGGCCGATGCGCGGGTGCAGCGGATCTATGGCGGCACCAACGAGATCATGAAAGAGCTGATTTCAAGGTCGTTCCAGCCTGGGAAAGCGAACTGATGATGACCGGCCGGAGCACAGATTTATGCCTCCGGCGGAGGTATTTTGGAAAAGAAAGAAGCCCGACAGGAGGACCAGAATGACCATCAAGCTGCACTGTTTTGGGGAAAGCGGGAACGCGTACAAAGCCGCGTTGGCGCTGGAGCTTTCGGGGCTTGACTGGGCGCCGGTGAAAGTCGATTTCTTCGGCGGAGAGACCCGCAGCGAGGACTATCGCAGCAAGGTCAACGAAATGGGCGAGGCGCCGGTGCTGGTGGACGGTGATTTCAAGACCAGCCAATCCGGCGCGATCCAAACCTATATCACTGAGAAAACAGGCAAGTTTGGCGGCGCGACCCGCGATGAGACCTACGAGGTGCTTCGGTGGGTGCTGTGGGACAATCACAAGCTATCCAGCCAGGCCGGCATGACGCGGTTTTTGATGAACTTTCTGCCCGAGAACAAACGCCCCCTAGAGGTGATCGGCTTCATGCAGAGCCGTCTGAACGCTGCCTATCAAGTGCTCGATGCGCATCTCGAAGATCGCGACTGGATCGTGAGCGATTGCGTTACGAACGCAGACATGAGCGCTTGCAGTTACCTCTACTACCCCGAACCTTTTGGGTTTGACCGGGCCGCGTGGCCCAACATCGACCGCTGGCTGGCCAACATGTCCAGCCTTCCCGGCTGGAAACACCCGTATGACCTAATGCCCCGGGCTTTCGACCACGGAGGATAGCCCCCCATGCCGACCATGGTGACCCGGATACTTGAACGGCTCTTTGTGCGCGATGCGGTCGGCGCGCCACGCCACGACATGAGTGAGACCCTGACTGTGATTGAAACAGGTAAGCCGGACTACCCTTTGATCCTGCGGTTCCAACATGGCGGAGATGTCGAATACCAACGCCTTAGCGGGGCGGAGATCCGAGCTCTTCACCCGTTCCTCGAAAAAGAAATCAACAAGGATGCGAACACATGACCGAAGCTTACATCTATGACGCTGTGCGCACGCCACGCGGCAAAGGTCGCAAGGATGGATCTTTGCATGAAGTCACAGCAGCCCGACTGTCTGCAAACGTGCTGAACGCGCTGAAAGAGCGCAATGGGCTGGAAGGCCACGCGGTTGAGGATGTGATCTGGGGCAATGCCACGCAGGTGATGGAACAGGGCGGGTGCCTTGCACGGACCTCGGTTCTGGCCTCTGATCTGGATGAACGCATTCCGGGCCTTTCGATCAACCGGTTCTGTGCGAGTGGCATGGAGGCGGTGAACCTCGCCGCCAACCAGGTCGCCGGTGGCGCGGGCGAGGCCTATATCGCCGGTGGGGTCGAGATGATGGGACGGGTGGCCATGGGCAGCGACGGGGCGGCCATTGCCGTTGACCCCTCTATCGCGATGAAGACCTATTTCGTGCCGCAGGGCATCTCTGCCGATATCATTGCAACGGAATACGGCTTCACCCGTGACGAGGCGGATGCGCTGGCCGTGGAAAGCCAGAACCGTGCGGCCGCCGCCTGGGCCGACAACCGCTTTGAAAAGTCGATCGTCGCGGTGAGGGACATCAACGGGATCACGATCCTTGATCATGATGAATACATGCGCCCCGGCACCGATATGCAGTCGCTCGGCGCGCTGAAAGCCAGCTTCAAGGACATGGGCGAGGTCATGCCCGGCTTTGATGCCGTGGCCAAGATCAAGTATCCGCATCTGGAGCGGATCGAGCATATCCACCACGCGGGCAACAGCTCTGGCATTGTGGATGGGTCGGCTGGCGTTCTTGTCGGGTCGAAGGCGTTTGGAGAGAAATTCGGGCTCAAGCCCCGCGCCCGCGTGCGTCAGACCACCAAGATCGGCACCGATCCCACGATCATGCTGACCGGTCCAGTGCCTGCCACGGAAAAGGCGCTGGCCGACAGCGGGATGAAGATTGGCGATATTGATCTTTTCGAGGTCAATGAGGCCTTTGCCTCTGTCGTGCTGCGTTTCCAGCAGGCGTTTGATGTCGATCCCGCGCTCGTCAACGTCAATGGCGGTTCCATCGCCATGGGCCACCCGCTGGGGGCCACAGGTGCAATGATCATCGGCACGCTGATGGATGAGCTGGAACGCTCGGACAAGGAAGTGGGGCTGGCCACGCTATGTGTCGCTTCCGGCATGGGGGCCGCCACGATCATTGAGCGGGTCTAATGGCCTACCAGCACCCGATAGGCGATGACCATCCGTTTCGGGCGGTGCATGCTTTGGCGATCGCCCGGAACATGCATCTGCTGGAAAAGGTGGAGGCCCATGACGGTGCACTGATCCGGCTGTTTCACCGCAACACAAACCTGGTGTTCAAACGCCAGGGCGATCCCGGCAGCGCCATGGATCGGCAGCGGTTCGACTATTGGACGCATGTCCGGATTGAGGACAAGACACCCGAAGACATGCTGACAGACATCAAGCGCCACATCGCCGAGGCAGGTCTGGACTAGACCAACCCGGCAGCGCGCATAGAAAACCTCTTAAGGGAGCAAAGACAGATGACCGACTTCACGATGGAAAAAGGCGCCGACGGCGTGGCTGTGATCACCTGGGACACGGTGGGCAAATCGATGAACGTGATGACGATGGAGGCCTGGCCGCTGCTGGAAAGCCTTGTGGATGAGGCACTTGGTGATGAGGCCGTGAAAGGGATTGTCATCACGTCCGGCAAGGCGGGGTCTTTTGCGGGGGGCATGGACCTCAACGTGATTGCGCGGATGAAGGATGAGGCGGGGGATGACCCGGCCAAGGGGCTGTTTGACGGGCTGATGGGGATGCATGGCATTCTGCGCAAGATCGAGCGCGCTGGCATGGACCCAAAGACCAACAAAGGCGGCAAGCCAATCGTAGCTGCGCTTCCGGGTACAGCCTTGG
>JBCBWJ010000198.1:0-6026 GCA_039817165.1 Pseudomonadota bacterium
CGCGTTGTCCATTGCAATGGGCGACATCGAGGCATCGGGCGCGACGTTGAACCGCGACATGCCGGATGGGGCCTTGCCGGTCATGGCAGGTCAGGTTCGGCTGGAACAGGTGGTGTTGAACCTGATCACGAACGCGCTGGATGCGATGGCCGACAGTGACGCGAAGGATCTGCGGATTGCGTTGCACCGCACCCCAAAGACCGCGGTTCTTTCGGTGTCGGACTCAGGGACCGGCATCGCGGATCCCAACGCGGTTTTTGAGCCGTTTTATTCGACGAAAGATCTGGGGGCGTCCAAGGGTCTGGGGATGGGGCTGGCCCTGTCGCATGGGATCATCACCCGTTTTGGTGGCACGCTGACCTGTCGCAATCTGGCGCACGGGGCGGAGTTTGTGGTGACGTTGCCGCTGTGGGAACAGGAGGCCGCTTTTGCTTAGAAAGGTGCTTTTGATCGAGGATGATCCGGTTTTGCGGGCGTCAATCGAACAGACGCTGAGCCTTGAGATGCTGGAGCCCATTCCGACCAATGGTTTCACGCAGGCGCGCCGGACCATACGGTCGAATTTTCGGGGGGTGATCCTGTCGGATATTCGCATGCCCGATCGTGACGGGTTCGATGTCTTGAAGTTCGCTCGCGCGCGGGATCCGGATTTGCCCGTGATCTTGTTGACGGGGCATTCGGATGTGCCAACCGCAATGCGCGCGGTGCGGGATGGGGCGTATGAGTACCTTGAAAAACCATGTGACCCGCAGCGGTTGGTGGACGTTCTGATGCGCGCGCTCGAGCATCGCACATTGGTGCTGGAGCACCGGACCATGCGCGAGGAAATGGAGCGGGACGATCAGGATATTGGCGAGGGATCGCTGGCGGAACGTCTGGAGGCCCACGAGAGGCAGATCATTGAACAGGCGTTGTTGGCCGAGAACGGCAAGGTGGCGGCTGCGGCAGAGCGTCTCGGCGTTCCGCGCAACACGCTTTATGACCGCATGGCGAAGTTGCAGGTTGTTGCGAAGGCCTTTCGCCCCGGACCGTCCGAGTAGCAGACACGCCTGTTCAGCAATACGGTAAGGATCAGACCAGGTCGGCCATGAATGTCCAAAGCTGGTTGCCGGTGAGCTGAACCGGGCAAAACGCCTGATCGGGAAAATGCAGGCGCACGTACTTCTCTGACACCGCGTCTTCGCCGATATGGTTCATTTCGAACTTGTCGAAGAAGCGCTGATCGATCTGTTCGGCGCGGACGATTGTAAGTCTGCTGTGCCGCGTGTCCCGGATCATGGAATTGAGCAGCGTGCTCACCTCTGAGCGGCGCCCCTCAATGACCTGAAGGTAGATGCCACTGTATTCGACAAGCAGACCTGTGAGGCCCAAGTGCATGTTTTTTTCCCTGAAGAGATCCTGATCTGCTTGCGTCAGACCCGGTTGATCCGGGCATTTGTGGGAAAAATAGAGAAGGTGGAATAACTGCACGGGTGCATCCTTGGAAACGGCCGCCACCCGGTTGGGCGAGGCAACAGAGCCTTACCTAGAGGCAAAGACTGGACGATCCGTTAAGCCGAGGGCGGGATGCAAGGCGCGGGCCTTAGCGCAGCCCACCGTGTTTGTGCAGCACGTGCATGACAAGGTTGTGGTGGTTGAAGAAGTGGTGGTGGCGACGGTGCTTTTTGCGAATGTCGGGCGGGTTATCAATGACGCGCATGCCCATCCACATCGCGATGATGGCAAAGATCACACTGCCTGAGGCCTGACCGATCAAGACGCCGGGCGCGCCGTAAAGGATACCGCCCAGATAAGCGAAGGGCAGGGTTCCGGCGGTGTTCTGAGCCCAGCTGAACCATGTGGAATAGGAGGGGCGGCCCATCGTGCTGAAGGACGCGTTGGCGACATAGACCGCGCCGTTGAAAAAGGCCGAGAGCGCCACCGGGAAGCAGTAAAGCAGGATCAGCGTCTCGGCCATGTCCTGAGCCTGAAAGAGGGCGGTGATCTGGTTGCGCATCAAGAACAGGATGAGCGTGACAAACGCCACGTAGACCGCCACGAATTTGAGCGCGGAGAGATACGCCTCGCGCACGCGGTCCATCTGTTTGGCGCCGTAGTTTTGACCGAGGATGGACCCGATGGAGCCCGCGAGCGCCATGATCACGGAAAACGCCACAGGTGTCATGCGCCCGATCACCGCCATTCCGGCGATGGCATCTGCGCCGAACTTGGACATCTCACGGGTGATGATGGCGGCACCCACAGGCGTGGCAATGTTGGCCAGAACCGCCGGAACAGCGAAGTGATTGACCTCTGCCAGGTCGCGCCAGAGCCAGCGTGTGCGCGGGACAACGAAGGCGTTGTGGCGTTTCATGGCCGGATAGACGGCAAAAACCAGCGTCACGAACCGCGCAACGACCGTGGCCCAGGCCGCGCCTTCCATGCCCATGGACAGGGCAAAAATGAAGATCGGATCAAGGATGGCGTTGGTCAGCGCACCCAGAAGGGCAGGATACATGGCCGTCTTGTTTTCGCCGTAGCCGCGCAAGACCGACACGGCGACCATCGACATGCCGGAGACGAATGTGAAAGGCAGGATGATCCAAAGATAGGTGGCGGCAAGGTCGGCGACCTCACCTGTTGCGCCCAGAAGGCCGAGGAACCAGTGCACGTTGGGCAACACGATCAAAGGCACGAGCAGACCCGTCAGCAGCACGAACATCGCCGTCGATGTGGCGTATTCCTGCGCCTCCTGTTCGAGGTTCGCCCCGATCGCACGGGAGGCCAGCACACCGGCGGCCACGGACAGACCGATATTGATGGCCGAGGTGAAGAACATCAGCGTGGAGGCGTATCCGGCGGCAGCGGCCATTACATCCTGGCCCAGCATAGAGATGAAGATGAGGTCGATGAGATCGACGGCATAGATTGCCATCAAACCGATACTCGAAGTGAAGGACGTCACGGTGACGTGGCGCATCACGCTGCCGGTGGTAAAGGTCGCGGAGCTACTTTGCGCCATAGCGGTTTTCGATCAAAAAGAATGTCCCCAGTACCGCCCTTTCAGAGCGTGTTTGCGCGGAGACTATAGCAAGAAACCAGTGTCAGATAGTGCAGGAATGCAACGATTTTGGCACATGTGATCACACATTTGGTGGTCAGGTGAATCGAGAAACTCCTTAAAACAAGGGCAAAATAAACAAATCGAGGGCGATGTCGCTTTTGGAAAGACATCGCTGCTCAGTGCGATAGTGTCATTCAAAGCCTGTTCGGTATCCAATTGGGGGAATCATGTTCAATCCGACGGCCGTTACGGCGGATGCTTTTGGGGACCACCTTTCCGAGACATACATGACTTACTTTGCCGGACGTGCCCCGCAGCACGCGGCGTATCTCAAGGGCGCGGCGCGTTTGGTGCTGGAGCGGTTGGCCAATTCCGATGCGCTATACCACAATGCAGAGCACACGATGATGGTGACGCTGGTGGGGCAACAGATCCTGCGCGGGCGGCTCCTGACAGAGGCGCTGCACCCGGATGACTGGCTGCATTTCATTCTCGCGCTTTTGGTCCATGATATCGGCTATTCACGCGGCGCGTGCCCGGGTGACACCGATACGGCCTTTGTGATCGACCAAGACGGCAACACGGTCACTCCGCCGCGGGGGGCCTCAGATGCTTTCCTGACCAACTACCATGTGGATCGCGGGATCATGTATATCCGCAATCGGTTTGGCCCTTCGCACACCATTGACGAGGAACGTATTGTACGCGCCGTGGATTACACGCGCTTTCCGGTGCCCGATGACCCTGCCTATCAAGATACCAAGAGCGAGCCCGCGCTGGTGCGGGCCGCGGACCTGATCGGGCAGATGGCCGACCCATTCTATCACCGCAAGATCAACGCACTGTTCCATGAATTTCAGGAAACCGGCGCGGCGGAGAAGCTGGGCTATGACAACCCGATGGACCTGATGGAAAAGTACCCGGATTTCTTCTGGTCGCAGGTGTCGCCGCTGATCCAACCCGCGCTGGGCATGCTGGAATTGACAATGGAAGGCAAGGAATGGGTGGCGCAGCTTTACAACCAGGTCTTCCAGGTAGAACGGCAAACCGCGTTTCTGGGGCCGTTCCCGGGTGGCAGTTGATTGCCACCCAGTGCGACCGTTCTTGTCAGGCGGTTTTTCACATGTCAGGTTCACGCGTCGGCGCAACTGCTGCGGCAGGCATAGCTTGGGTTGATATATGATTGCAGGACTATCAACAGACCTGATTTTTGAGTGGGCCGGCTATCTTGGCGTGGCCTTCTATATCGGGTCCTACATAGGGCTGCAGACAGGGTTTATTCCCGGTGTCGGTTATACCTATGCGATGCTCAACCTGATTGGTGCAGCGCTTGTTCTGGTATCGCTGACGCTTGCGTTCAACTTGGCCTCTGCGATGATACAGATATCGTGGATTGTGATCAGCCTTGTGGGCATCACACGCATCTTCCTGATCCGGCGCCGATTGCATTTCACCAACGAAGAAGAACTGTTCATTCAAAGCGGGTTGCCCGGTGTCCCGCGTGAGGTGGCGCGCAAGATCCTTGATGCCGGCAATTGGATGACCTTGGAGCCAGGGACGTTTCTGACGCATGAAGGGCATCCGGTGGATCATCTCTATTTCATCTCAAGCGGGATGGCTGGTGTGTTCGTCATGGACAATGAGGTGGCCGAGCTGCATGAGGGGTTCATCGGAGAGTTGAACGTGATGGATGGCGGGCCAGCATCGGCTTCGGTCAAGACGCTTCTGAAAACGCGAGTGTTTTGCGTCTCTGGCGATGCTCTGCGGCGGTTGACCAAGATGGACACGCACACCAGTCTGTACCTTGAGACGCATTTGTCGACCTCGACCAAGCAAAAGCTGATGCAAGCCAATCTGCGGTTGTCGGCCTCACGGCGTGCATGACGTTCGGGCGGCTCTAGGCATCTGAAATCATTGTATTTCGAGACGATTGTTCCCGAATTTTGTGATATCTGTCTCACAGTGCACCGGGAAAACCCGTATTTCAGGGCGCGATGTCACCAAAACGTTGACTTGAGAGGCGCATCTGATCAGGGTTTAGTCGACTAAGTGTTGGGGTATTTTTATGCGTAATTTCCGCAAGCTGCGGTCCTTGATGGCCACGGTGAGCAGTGTTTGTCTGCTCGGAGTGTCAGGTCAGGCCCATGCGATCACCCTGGAAGACGCTGTACGCGCGGCTGTCACAACCAACCCCACATCCCGCGCAGCCGATTCCAATGTGCAGGCTTCCGCGATGGAACTTTTGCAGCTTGAACGAGAGTATATGCCGACTGTGAGCCTCTTTGGTGAGGTCGGTGGTACGTATTTTGACGATGCGGACCGGTTGAATGTAATCGACCAGCGGGACACCAAGATTTACCGCGAGGTTGGTATTGTCGGGGAATTGACCCTGTTTGACGGCTATCGCCGCGCCAACCTTGTGTATCAGAACGCCGCCGCTCTGGATGGGGCGATCTTTCGGTTGATGGATGCGTCTGAGACAATGGCGCTTAATGCCGTTGAAGCCTATATCGACGTGTTGCGCCACCGCAGCCTTCTGGAAGTGGCACGCCAGAACATCGCACGGCACCGGCAGATCATCCGGCAGGTCAAAGAGTTGATTGATGCGGGCCGGCTTCCGGCCTCGACAGGGTTTGAAGCCGAAGAACGGCTTTTGGCCGCGCAGATGAGCCAGGTTGAGGTGCGTCAGGCCCTGTTTGATGCCAATTCGCGCTTTTTGGCGGTTGTGGGCAAAGACCCGGACGGGCAAATGCATGTGCCCTTTGTGCAGAACATCCCGCTCAACAAGCAGGAGTTCGTGATCCGCAGCGTACGCAACAATTTCCGGCTCAAGCAGTTTGACAGCAACATTCAGGCCGTCGCGTTCGACGAGGGCGTGCAGACCGCCGATGAGAAGCCGCAGGTGCGGCTGCAGGCCGGGGCGCGGCACGGGCGCGAAGTGAGCGGCACATCGGGCAGCGAGTCGGATGTGTTCGTGGGGCTG
>JBCBWJ010000199.1:0-5996 GCA_039817165.1 Pseudomonadota bacterium
CTTCTTCAGTGGGGACCAGAACCTCATCGATCTCATCCTCAAGACCTTGCTCGGTCACGGATTGCCGGATCTGTTCGGCGATCTTCTTTTCGAAGTTCGAAAGCACGCTGACCGAATACCACCGCTTTGCCATGTCTGACCCAGTTCCTTGCTGTTCCGGCCTGTGCCGGTCTTCCCATTTCACTCCCGGACAAAAAACGGGCGCGTCACTCGATTCGATGCGCGCCTTGTCTCGGGATTTCGCTCACCTACCGTTGATCTGAAGTGAAATCAAGGTGCCTTCAGCCGAAGAGGCCAAGCAGACCCTGTAATCCGCTGCGTATCAAAAGATCGACGAGCGCAAAGAAAATCGCAGTCAGCGTGGCCATGATGAACACCATGATCGTTGTCAAGGTAACTTCGCGCCGTGTCGGCCAAACAACCTTCGATACTTCGGTGCGGACCTGTTGAATGAACTGAAGTGGGTTTGCCATATGGTGTGCTCTTGCGCCTTATCTGCCTTGACGGTCGAGATATCCGCAGCGTGGGGCAAATTCAAGGCAGATCACGCAATATGCCGCCCATTGGCATGGGCGGCTATCTCAGGCGTCGCGCGTGTCCTTCACCGTTTGGGCGAGACCGGTTGGGAAAAGTCAGGGAGTGACAGCCGGTCGGCAAGGGAGCCCGGCAGAACATCAAGCACCCGCTCGACCCCGATGGCCACGCGATCAGCTATCTGACGCATCCGTTCCGCCGCCTGTGGCGCGCGCCGCGCGAAACCACGCCACACAGTTGCAAAGACCGTGGCAACGCCGGGAAACTTTGACAGGCCCGCGACGGCAAACAGCAGAACGCAGGTCATCACCAGCATCCAGAACAAGAGGGTGGGCCAGATAAAGACAATCAATCCGCACACGATGGCCGTGAGATAGACCGGCGGCACGCGACGGAGTGGCGAAGGGGTTTCAACGTCCTGAAGCGGTGGAAACGCCTCGCGCATCACATTGCGCACGATTTCTTCTTCTGTGAGTGGCTCCGGGGGCACGTCCGGCGCCGCAGCGGTCTTGCGCCGCACAGCTTCACCCGCCTCCTGACGCACCAGCGTCTGGCGCTTGGCGATAGTGTCGGACGCGTTGGTTTGAGCGTCGTGCTGCTTGGCGGAGGTCGTTTTGCCCTGCATCAACTGGCTCACCAAAAGATCCGCATTGCGTTGCGCGGTTTCAGTGTCCGTGGACCTTGGTTCTATTTCGACCCCATCGTGGGGCAGATGCGGGTTATGCTTACCCGGAATATAATGGTTGTGCTTCATGGCAGCCTCACAAACTCTTACGATCGCGTTCCCTGCGTCACATACTCAAAGCAAGGGAAACACTCGCCCAGCCTGCAGCGGCCGCGCGAAACAAGAGTTTTTTTGGTTTCAAATGTGGCGAGAATGAGGCGGCTCGGCCGATGTGAGCAATTTGACATTAATTCGCCTATCTTCGTTTTCGAAGGCTCAACAGTTGTTTTAATTTTTGGGAATTGTTGCGAATTTCGCAGACGCACCCGGTCATGAAGCTGCCCTAATCCGCACGGATGATGTGATTCGCGGAAACCATGAACCGCGTGTTCTGCGGGCGCATCACCGAAACGGAACATCCATGTCACGCACGCTACTAAGAACCCCGCGCATCGTCCCAAAACAGGTCATGAGGTTTTTTCAGCGGCAGATCGGCCCGTGGCAGGATCCCGTCTCGTTGGGTGTGCAGCCATGTGTTGTTGATGCTTGGATCACGCAGGCTTTTGAACCAGCTGCCCGAAAGCTCTGAAAAGTTCCAGACCCGCACCGATGGATCGCTGTACAGCTGGCGCAAAAAGAACTCTTCGGTCACAGGGCTCGGGCCGCCAGCCTCCGCACAATTGTAGGTGTGCACACCGGTTGCGATGCAAAAATACATGCGCTTGAGCCATGACAGCACGAAGTCATGACCGGGTTCTGCCGCGAACAGGCCGGCGATCAGGTGGGCGTCATTTTCATCGTGATAGATCGGGGCATCATCACGCCGCACCAACACCAGCGCGTCGCCGTCCCCGATCAAGTCACGTGCGGGTCTCTGAAACCCCATCGCGATGTCGGAATAAATTCCTCCATAGACATAGATCGCAATCAGACGCGCCATATCGCAGCGCGTCACGGGGATCTGAATGTTTCGGTACGTGTCCACCAAATGGGGAAAATGCTCTTCTGCGAGGGCGATGGTGGCGGCGTCATCAAGGTAGATATGTGTCACGTCCGGGTTGGTTGCCAGCGTGTTATCGTAAGCTTTTTGAGATCGTGCCGGGATGACAGACTTATCGTGAAAGAAGACGACATGATTTCTTGGAATGTTGGTCATCTGATCCGTTCAGCCGTCATCACTCTGAGGTGGAAACCACCGTAACACCTAGCGAGTGATTGTTACAATTATTGTGGATTTTCGCACAATCGGGCCGTTCCAGGGTTCGGCCCACCCGCGATATCAGGCGTATTCGCCGGACTTTCGCACAGCGTGCAAGAAATCGTTTTTCGCAACAGACAAGTCTTCGTCTGAAAGGCTTGAGCGGTTCATATCCAACAGCTGTTCTAGAACTTCGGCGACTTGCGCATTCTGTTTTGACGGCGGTTTCACGCCATTGGTGTCCACACGGAGCTGCTTGAGCGCAAGACCCATCAAGCCAAGCGTGAGGTCTGCGCTGTCCTCAAGCCTGGTTGAGCGAACATCTGCCTCTCCTTGCAGCATGTCCCGCGTTGACTGGACGATGTCGTCTAGCCTTGACGCCTGTTCAAGCTTTCGCGCGTAGCTGTCAAAACCCTCAGTCACGCGCGCGGTGCGCACGTTTTGGTAGTAGACGCTTTTCATCCACCCCCCCGGCTGGCGGGTTGAGAACCAAATCCTGATGGGCACTGTCTGTCCGAATTTGTGTCTAAGAGCCTTCACGACTGCTGCCATCAAGGCCGGTGCGGCGTGGTATCCATGGAAGTGTTTTCGTCCCGGAATTTGCCCCGATAGAGCCTCTGCACTGATCAGCAATGGCCTTTTGTCCACGGGATTTAGCCCCATAAGGCATGCGGCAAAGGCCGAGCCAAACATCTCAAGACCCTTTTGCTGCGGGTTCACGGAATAGCGGCGGGAGATCAACGTCGCATTGCGAATGTCGTCCTGCAACAAAAGAGACAGGTTAGGGCGCAACGCCACCCGAGAGGCAGCCAAACCCCTTTGCATCGTGGTTGTGCCCGTTTTGTGAAAGCCGGGATGTATCAAAATTTGGCTTGGCAAAATCAGCTATCTTTTCGGATTTATCGCTTCGTTACACTTTATTAACGACGCAATCACCGATTTTCAAAGAAGATCCTTAAGACCTGTCATAAATTGTTCCGACCCTTCAAAAACGCGCTCTAGCAGCGCGAACTACTTTCCACGCACTCAAGGGCCGAACTTTTGTAAAGAATGGTGTTTGGCAGGGGCAGCAGGGTTCGAACCCGCGACCTACGGTTTTGGAGACCGTCGCTCTACCAGCTGAGCTATACCCCTGTGGTGGGCGGAGGGTTACGGGTTCGGCACGCGGATTTCAAGCCTCGAATGCGCAGCTTGGTACGGATAGGCATGCACGCCCTCAGGGTGCGGCGGCCTCGAGGATCGACAGGTCTGCGCCGCAGATAGCGGCCTCATGGGAGAGAATGGTTTCTATGGGCCAGTCCCACCAGGCCAGCGCAAGAAGCCGCTGGATCACAGCATCCTCAAAACGCTTGCGGATCACGCGGGCGGGGTTGCCGATGATGACCGAGTAGGGCGCCACTTTGCCCCCGACCACGGCCCCTGCCCCAACAATAACGCCAGGCCCGATCTGCGCGCCGGGCAAGACCTTGGCCCCGCGCCCGAGCCAGACGTCATGACCGATCACGGTGTCTGCGCTGTCCTTTGGCAACGAGGGGCGGTCGCTGCCGATGCCACCGTCGAACACGGCAAACGGATAGGTGGAAAACCCGTCATACCGGTGATTGGCCTCGGACGTGATGAAAGTCACACCGTGGGCGATCTGACAGAACTTCCCGATGATCAGCTTCGCCTCGCCATACGGGTTGAAATGCGGGGCAAGCGCTGTGATCCATCTCTCGGGCTCCGTGTCGGCGCTGGCATAGGTATAGTCGCCCACCTGAAAATTGGGCGGATCGATCACGGATTTCAGAAAGACGGTCCCCTTATGTGCCTGCCCGTTGGGCAGGATCAGCGGGTAGCGTGTGGTGGGATCAGGGAAACGCGTGGACATGTACGCGCACTAGCAGCCGCAGCCCGGGGATGCAAAAGGGCCGCTTATTCAGGCGCGGCGCTCTTAGGTTCTGAGGCGTCTTTGGCCAGCAGTTCCTGTCTCAAACCGATCCGCAGGGCGGCCGCCCGGATGTAGTGACCCTGCCCCACCATATGCTCCATGAAATCGCCCAGCATGCTGTCGCTCAGGCCCGCATCGACGGCACGCCTGATCCGGGCTTCCGCTGTGTCCAAATCGTCGAGGTAGAGCTGTGTGACCGCGTCCCAATAATGGGTGAACCGGTTGCCGGGACGCAGAGTTTGCATGTGACCAACCGCGTCGATCGCAGCCTCAAACCGGTCTGTTTCCACCGAGAGGAACGCGATCAGCACGTAGTCCCAGAAATCGCCCGCGCCCTCGTCGAGATGATAGGACATGACGCCCCAGGCCTCCCGCGCCTTGCCGTCATTGGCCAAGGTGCGCGCGTACCAGTAGTCGAGATCATTATCGCGCGGCAAGCGTGCCCGGGCCACAGCCATCACGGTAAGGCCAGCCATCGTGCGCCCCAGATCAACAAGTGCCCGGCCTTTGCGGACAAAACCAATCGCATCGTCGGGGCGCATCTCAAGGTAGGTTTCGGCATCACGCAGCGCCGCCGCCGGGCGGTCAAGCGACAAAAGGATCATCGAGCGGCGCTGAATGTAGCCCGGCGTTTCAGGGGCTGCGGCCAATGCGGCATTGATGAAGCTGAGCGCCGTTTCATCATCGTCGAGATGGTAGTGCGACAGAGCCGCGCCTTCCAATGCGGCGGCATCCTCACCATAGAGGTCCAGGGCTTGTTCAAACGCTGTGAGGGCGGCTTCGAAATTCTCTTCCCCCAGCTCCGTCCAGCCTATTCTGCGCAGAACCCAGCGGTTGTCGGGTTCAATGGCCAGTGCGGCCTCAAAGAGGGTCACCGCCTCTTGGGCGTCGATCACGCCTGCCTCGAACCGAGAGGCGGCGAGGCCCGCAAGCGCATCGGAACTGGGTGACAAATCAAGCGCCAGTTGGAAATTTTCAATCGCGGCGCTGTAGTCATCTTCCATCCAGTTGGTCCAGCCCAAACCCTCATGGGCGTCGGCGTAAAACGGATCGGCCTCGAGCGCGGCGGTGTACTTCACGCGGGCCTCTGCGTTGCGATCCAGCCACCCGAGCGCGTCGGCATGGGCCGTGAGGATTTCCGCGCGTTTGCGGTTTGTGAGGCCCGGCTCCTCAAGTGCGGCGGCGCAGATTTGCAAGAGACGTTCATCGGTGTCGTCATAGCCCGTGCAGACACTGACCAGTGTTTGCTCGGAATTCGTGATCAAAGGCTTGGGCTGCGCGGCGGTGGCCGTCATGAGAAGCAAGATCAGAAAAGGCAGGCGCATCGAGTGTTCCCTGTCGTTGTCGCCAGCCTAGAACAGCGCCGACCCGGCGCACAATGCAAAAGGGCCGCCCCACTAGGGACGACCCTTTCAATTCTGTGGCCCAGGTGGTGTCCCACCGGGCGAGGCGTCGGAGTTACTCGACGATTTTCGCGACGACGCCGGAGCCGACGGTGCGGCCGCCTTCGCGGATGGCAAAGCGCAGGCCGTCTTCCATCGCGATGGGCGCGATCAGCTCAACCTCGAACTTCAGGTTGTCGCCGGGCATCACCATCTCCGTGCCAGAGGGCAGCGTCACCGTGCCGGTCACATCCGTCGTGCGGAAGTAGAACTGCGGGCGGTAGTTGG
>JBCBWJ010000019.1:0-14792 GCA_039817165.1 Pseudomonadota bacterium
AGTTGCGCCAGATGATGGAAAACCGTCTTGAACGCAAAGACGCGGGCGAACTTGTCATGACGCGCGCGGATTTCGAGACGATCAAATCGGTGCTGTACAGGGCCACCGGTATTTCGCTCTCGGACAAGAAAGAGCAGCTGGTATATTCCCGCCTGTCCAAGCGGCTGCGCAAGCTGGGCTTGTTGCGATTTGACGACTATTGCCAGATCCTGAAGGCCGATCACCGACAAGAAGAGCTGGGTCTCGTGATCCAGGCCTTGACCACCAATGTCACCCGCTTTTACCGCGAACCGCACCATTTCGAAATCCTGCGCAATGAGATCCTGCCGGCGCTCACCCAGAAGGCGCGACGCGGTGGCAAGGTCCGCATTTGGTCTGCGGGCTGTTCAGCTGGGCAAGAGCCGTATTCCATCGCGATGGAAGTGCTGGAATGGCTGCCCGATGCGGCGCAGCTGGATGTAAAAATCCTTGCCACTGACATCGACAATATCATGATTGAGACCGGACGGCGCGGGATTTACACGGACCATCAGATCCAGAACGTCACGCCGGAACGATTGAGCAGGTACTTCACCAAGCTGCCGAATGGCGAGGGCTGGCAGGTGCACGCTGGCCTGCGAAACCTCGTATCTTTCCAACAGCTCAATCTGTTTGATCCCTGGCCGATGCAGGGCAGGTTCGAGGCTATATTCTGCCGCAATGTGGTGATCTATTTTGACGTGGAAGATCAGGTCAAGCTCTGGAACAAGTTCGCCGCGCAGATGGCGCCTGGCGGCTGGTTGATCATCGGTCATTCAGAGCGGATTTCCGGCCCTCCGGCCAAGGTTTTCGAGCCAAGTGGGATCACCGCGTTTCGACTGAACCAGCCCCGCAATCCCTTGCTGAGCCAGGCCTGAGCTACCCCAAATCCCGTTGATAGAGGCCCGCCGCACCGCAAGGGTGGCCCATATAGGCCGTGCGCCCCGCAATCCAGGTGGTCACAACTGCCGGGGTGCCCCCGATGGGCCAATCCAGCAGCACCAGATCGGCCCGCTGACCTTGCGCGATTTGCCCGCGATCTGAGAGGCCCATCGCGCGCGCCGGACCAGAAGAGACAAGCGACCAGAGCGCAGCAAGAGGCGCGCGTTTTTCGTGGTTGAGCCGCGCCACCGCCGTGAGCATCGCCGGGTAGAAATAGTCCGAGGCGAGCGCGTCACACAGGCCGGCCTCCACCATGTCCGCGGCCGCCAAAGAGCCGATATGGCTGCCCCCGCGGGCGGCATTGGGCGCGCCGAAAATGATCGGGTCGCCATGAGCGCGCGCGGCCTCTGCCGCCTCCATCACCATTGGGAATTCGGCCACGGAGGCCCCCAGATCCCTGAAATAGCTGCGCGTCTCGGCGCGCGTGTCATCGTGGCTGAGCATGGGCGCGCCCGCCGCGCGGCCCATCTGTGCCACCTTGGCGATCATATTTGGCACCTCGGCGCGTCCATCCCAAACCTTGGACAAAAGCGCGATGTAGTCCTCGTTGGACAGCCCCGCCCGCTGTGCCTTGGTCGCGGTGCGCTTTTTCATCCGAGCGTCATCCAGAGACGCGATCGAGAAATCGGGGCTGAGCTCAAACGCGCGGTCCTGGATCGGCACGTCATAGGCGCGCATCGTCATCGAGGTGTGATCATTGAAGGCAATCGAGGGCAAAAGCGGGCCTTTGAGCGCCCAGTCGATCACCTCAAGCGCGTCAAACGCAAAGGTTTCCCAGCGCAACTGCACCCTGTTTTCGGCCGTAAGGCGCGGGGCCAGCCGGGCCATGGTCTCGATCAGGTCGCGCCCGCGGGTCACATCGCGCAGCCCCGGTTCCCAGCTCAGCGTGATGGCGTGATAGGCGGTCGCGATCCCGTTGCTGGCCAATTGCCGGTCGGTGTCGATCACGGCTGTTTCAATGGGAAAGTAGACGCCCGGGCGCGGCATCACTTGGCGCTCAAACGCGTCGCCATGCACGTCGATCATCGCGGGCGCGAGGGTGAGGCCCTTGGCGCAGATCTCTGTGCCTTGAACGGGGCCGCCGATGTCCACCACCTTGCCCTCTGACATGGTCACGGGGGTGTCCACCACCGCGTCGGGCAGGATCACTGTTGCGCCTGTTATCGTGACCGTCATGGCCGACCTCACATCTTTCAAGAGCACCGGGTGTAAGGGGCGGACTTAACGCCTTTATGACAGTTTTCGAAAGGGAAAATCGTCGTGTCATGCCGGTCTGGGGTCGGCCTGAATGAAGTCTGTCAGGTGCCGGGCCACGATCTCGCCGGCCTCAAGAAGGATGGAGTGTTTGTAGTCGGGCAGGATCACCAGTTCTGAATTGGGCATCGCGTCATGGATTTGCTGGTTGAGGCGCGGATTGCACCCGCCGTCCTTTTCGCCTGTCAGGATCAACGACCGGGTGCCAACCTCGCTGATCCAGGGCGCCATTTCGGTGCCGGCGTAGATGCGGAAGACGTTGAGGAACACCTCGGGGTCCGTGTCGACCACCTGTTTGAGGCGGCGGTCCACAATGTCGCGATGGGTGTCGATGAAGGCGTCGGTGTACCAGCGGTCGATCAGGGTTTGCAGAACAGCGGGCACGCCCTTGGCCTCCATCGCCTTGACCACGGCCCAGACCTTTTCACTGTCGTCTTGCGTGCGAAAAGCGGCGGTGGACAAAAGCCCCAAGGACAGCACCCGGTCAGGATGCAGCCGGGCGTAGGCCGGACCAATCATGCCGCCCAGCGAGTGACCGGCGATGTGGCACCGTGCAAGCCCCAGGGTTTTGCGCAGCTGTTCGAGATCGGCCACCAGATCTTCGAGATCAAAGGGCAGGTCGGGGCAGGGCGAGGCCCCGTGCCCGCGCAGGTCATAGGTGATCACCTGAAAATGGCGCGTGAGATGGGGCATGAGGAACCGCCATGTGTCGCGCGCCGCCCCGATGCCATGCACGAGGATGAGCGGGGGCCCCTCGCCCTCAATCGAATGGGCGCAGTCAACGGCGCGTGTCATCGGCGTGATCCTTTATTCGGCAGCCACCGATCCGGTGGGATGGGGAGAGGCGAAATGGGGCATCACCTCTTCGGCGAAGCGATGAATGCTGTCGAGTGTTTCCGACTGGGCGGCGCCGAAATTCATCGACAGGATCACCCGGTCAATGCCCATCTCGGCATAGGGGCCCAGTTGGTCGATCATGGCTTGGGGGGAGCAGATCAGCAGGTTCGCGTCCAGTTCTTCGCGGGTTTGGCTGCGGGGCAGGGGGCGGGCCATGCCAGCATCTATCAGGCCGGGTCCGGTGAAGACGTTGTCGAACTTGGAATAGTAGTATTCGGCCGCACTCAGCTTGGCCTGACGATCCGCCTCGGACGTGGTGACAAAGCTCACGCGCGACAACGACAGTGTCAGATCACGACCCGCCGCGCCCATCTCCTCTTTGGCGCGGGTGAAGGCGCCGACCTGGTCGTGCAGCAATTGCGTGTTGCCCGCCAGCGGCGTGGTTTGAATGTGAAAGCCGCGTTTGGTGCAGGCATAGATGCCGTCTGGGTTCATCACCGCCATCATCATTTGCGGCCCGCCCGGGCGGACCGGTCGGGGCATGATGGTGATGGGGTCGAATGTGTAATAGGTGCCATCCCACGACACCTCTTCGCGGGTCAAAAGCGCCTGGAGCACATCGAGGGATTCGTCGAACCGCGCGCGGGTTTCCTCCATCGGGACACCGAGGCGTTCCATCTCGACCTTGAACGCGCCGCGGCCGACGCCCAGCATCAGGCGGCCCTCACAAAAGATATCGGCCACGACCACTTCGCCCGCATAGGTGCGCATGTCATGAAGCGGCAGCACCACGATCGAGGTCATGATCTTGATCTGTTTGGTGTGCGCGGCGATCTTGACCGCGAAGGTGAGCGGCGCGGGCATCATGAGCACGTTCATCAGGTGGTGTTCGGTGATCGAGACCGCGTCAAAGCCCAACCGGTCGGCCAGCACCGCCTGTTCGAGCATGTCGGCATAGACCCGGTCGCCGCCATAGGATTTGTCGGGGTAGTCCGCCGAAAGCTGAATGCTGAATTTCATCGTGGCCCTCCACTGTGTCTGGGAAACTCTAGCGCGGGACAGGGCGTTTGGATACAGGCCTCGTTAGAGCGAAATGCAAATACTCTGAGCCATCAAGTATCACCTAACCTTTTGAAATCTCTGATTTCAGGCAGGGTTAGGTGATTCAGGTTTTTGCATTTCTGCTATAGTGTTCAAAGGTCACTTGGCCGTTCATGATCGTGGTGGTCGCCTTGGCGGTCGTGATCTGATCCGGGGGCAATGTGGTCAGGTCATGGCTCATGATCGCGACATCGGCCATCATGCCGGGTTTCAGCTGACCTTTGACGCTTTCATTGAATTCCGCCCACGCGTTATCGCGCGTATAGCTGGCGAGCGTGTCGTGCAGGGATTGGCTTTGATCGCGCCAGCCCTCGCCCATGTCGAGCGGGGCGGTGGCGGCTTTGACGGTGTCCATCACATCCACCTGAATGACCGGCCAATCGGTGGAAAAGATCACCTTTGCGCCGGCCTCTCGCATGGTTTGCCAGGCATAGGCGCCTTCGATCTGGTCGTCATGGAGGTACTGACTGACCGCGCCGGGGTGGAATATGTGCCCCATCGGTGCGTGGCCGGGTTGCAGCGAGGCGACGATGCCGAGGGCGGCCATGCGGGGGATGTCATCAGGATGGATCACCTCGATATGTTCTATCCGGTGGCGGCTGTCGCGCATGCCGTTGGTGCTTTGCGCGGCGGCGTAGGCGTCAATCGTGCGGCGCACACCGGCATCCCCGATGGCGTGGACGGCGATCTGAAAACCGAGGCGATCGGCCTCTGTGCAGCAGGCAACGAAATGGTCCTGGGTGAAGACCTCGTCGCCCATGTTGTCGCCCGCGCCCATCTCGCCGGGATAGGGGCGCAGCATCAGCGCGGTGCCGCTTTCGATCACGCCGTCGATGAACATTTTCACGTGGCTGAGTTTGACCATGTCGGATTGGTAGGCGTCGCGCAGGGCGGGGGCCTCTGCCGCGATACGGTCCAGCGGGTCGGTGCCTTTCATGTGGAAGGGGACGTGGCAGCGGCAGAGAAGGCGGCCTTCGGCCTCAAGCTCCGAGAGCAATTCCAGTTGATATCGGTTGCCATCCATCAGGTGCAGGCCGGTGATGCCTTGGGCGGCGCAATGGGCGAGACCGCGGGCGATCACGGTCTTGTCCATCTCGCGCTGCTGGGTCGTGGCGGGCGGTTCGGGGTCCTTGCCGGTGGTCAGGCCCAGCATTTCGCGCCCGCCATGGCGGGTGAGACCCAGGATCGGGCCATAGGCGCCCGGCTCCAGCAGTTCCCCATTGGCCAGACCGTCCTCGCCCATCACGATCTCGGAGCCCGCATCGACCACGCCACCCAGCAACAGCCCCGTGGCCGAAAGGGCTGCGGTGTTGGCCCATATGGTGTGATGATCGGGGGCGAACATGGCCAGTGGCCGGTCGGGCAGGATGGTGTCGAGGTCATGCCGGGTGAGCGTGCGGCCGATCCCGAGGATGTCGTAATCGGCCATGACACAGAACACGAGCGCGTCGTCCGGGTTGGCATCGGCATAAGGCAGAATGGCAGCGCGCATCGCGTCCAGACCTTCAACGCCGTAGAGGTTGAGGCAATCGAGCTCCACCGAGCCGCCGAAAAGATGCACGTGGCTGTCGATGAACCCGGGCAGGACGGTGCCGCCGGCGGCATCGATGATTTTTGTGTTCGCATCGGCCAGTGCTGCGATTTCCGTGGTGCTGCCCACCGCCAGGATCCGACCCGCGCGGATGGCGAGGGCTTGCGCGTCGGGCTGTGCCTCATCGAAGGTGATCAGCCTGCCATTCACGATGACGATGTCCGCCATGATGCCCCCTTCCCTGAGATCGAAAAAAGGCCCCGCGTGATGGCGGGGCCTTTGGTTGGTTTTACTTCTGAAGCTCTGTCCAGATCGCGGTGTAGAGCTTTGTCGCCTCAGGTGGGCAGGTCGCGGCCACATAGGCGGCACCAACCAAGTCCGCCGGAACAACCACCTCTGGCGCGGTTTTCATGTCTTCGGGCATGAACGCCTCGGAGCCTTTGATGCCGTTGGCGTAGCGCGCGAAGCTGGAAATCATTGCGGCGTTTTCCGGGGCCATGATGAAGTTGAGGAAGGTCTTGGCCTCATCCACGTTCTTGGCGTCGCTCAGGATCGCGACGTTGTCCATCCACACCGGGAAGCCCTCTTGCGGGTAGCCATAGGCGATGTCGGGGTTCTGGTTGCGGGCGCGGAAAGACGCCCCGTTCCAGTTCACCCCGGCAGAGAGATCGCCCTTGGCGTATTTTTCGATGTTGCCATAGTCCATCGACAGCCAATTGGGTTTGGCCGCTTGCAGGACGTCGCGCACTTCGCGCAAGACCTCTTTGTCGGCCGTGCACTGGTCGCCGCCGACATATTTGATCGCCAGACCCATCACGTCATTCATTTCCGGAACAACGTTGATTTTGCCCTTGAGCTCTTCTGGTGGGTCAAAGATCACGGCCGCGGTGTTGATGTCGCCGTCATAGACGGCGGTGTTCACGGTCACGCCGACGGTGCCCCATTGCCATGGAACGGTGTAGTTGCGGCCCGGGTCGAAATCCACGTCGACCCATTGCGGATCTACGTGCTTGAAGTTTTCCATTTCGTTTGGCTTTGATTCCATCAAGAGGCCTTCGCCCACGAAGATCGGAATGTAGGTGCCCGAGGGGACCACGACGTCGAACCCATGACCGCCCGCCTTGATCTTGGCCAGCGCGGTGTCGTTGCTGTCGTAATCCGTGATGGTGACCGAGATGCCGGTCTCTGCCTCGAATTTCTCAATCATCTCAGGCGAGGTGTAGTTGCCCCAGTTGTAGATGTTGAGCTCTCCTTCGGCGAGGGCTGGCGAGGCCAGCAGAGCGATGACGGCTGTGAGTGTCTTTTTCATTTTCGAAACTCCCTTTAGGTTTTGATTTTACTCAGCAGTGTGAAGGCGATCACCATGGTGACCGAAATGCCCAGAAGGGCGGTGGAAATGGCGTTGATCTCTGGTGTGACCACGCGCCGGAGTTGGCCGAGCATGTATGTGGGCAGGGTATCTTGCCCGGCGGATTTTACAAACTCTGTGATCACCACGTCGTCTAGGCTGATGACAAAGGCGAGCATGGCACCGGCCAGAATGCCCGGCCAAAGCTGGGGCAGGGTGATGCGGCGGAACACCTGGAACGGGGTCGCGTAGAGATCGGCAGCGGCCTGTTCGAGGCTGAGATCCATGCCTTGCAGGCGCGCGCGGATGGGAAGGTAGGCAAACGGGATGCAAAAGGCCGAATGCGCAATGATCAGATAAAGAAGACCGGTGTAGCCCGTGGCGACCTTGATCATCGCAAAGAAGATGAGCAGCGCCACGGCGGTCACGATCTCGGGCACCATAAGGGGTTGGTTGATCATCGCAAAAACGGCCCCTTGCCCGCGAAACCTGCGCGTGCGGGTGGTGGCAAGGGCGGCGAGAACGGCCACGGTGGTGGAGATAAGCGCGGCCCAGAACGCGATGACAAGTGATCTGACGGTCGCCTCCTGCACCTGTTCGTTTTCCCAGGCGGAGGCGTACCAGCGCCAGGAAAACCCCTCCCATATGGCGATGGAGCTGCCGGCGTTGAAGGAATAGACCACCAGCAGGATGATGGGCATGTAGAGCATCACAAAACAGGCCATGGCGATGCCGGTGAAGCCGGTTTGTTTGCGGACGTCGAAGCCCTTGGCGCTGAGCTTAGCCATGGCGCACCTCTTCGTCTCCGGCGGCGCGGACATAAGCCATGAGCGCGACCATCACGATGGCCAGAAGGGTGATCGAAAGCGCCGCGCCCAGAGGCCAGTTGCGGCCTTGGCCGAATTGCAGTTCAATAAGGTTTCCGATCATCAATTGATTGCCCCCGCCCATCACGCGGGGGGTGACATAGGCCCCGAGCGAGGGGACAAAGACGAGAATAGAGCCTGCAATCACGCCCGGTTTGACCAGTGGCAGGATCACCCGGCGCAAAACCTTGATCCGTGTCGCATAGAGATCATAGCCCGCCTCCACGAGGTTGAAATCCAGCCGCTCCATCGACGCGTAGATCGGCAACACCATCAGCGGGAGGTAGACATAGACCATGCCGAGGATGATCGAGAACTCTGTGAAGAGCATCTGGATCGGTTCATCAATCACGCCGATGACAATGAGAACCGTGTTGATCACGCCCTCGTTGCGGATGAGCTCCAGGATCGCGAAGGTGCGGATCAGAAGGTTTGTCCAGAACGGGATGATGATCAGCAGCATCCACATGTCGCGCTGTTTCTTGGGGCGTGTGGCGATGAAATAGGCGGTGGGAAAGCCCACGATCAGACAGACGAGCGTGGTGAGCAGGGACAGCTTCACGGACCGCCAGAAGATGCTTAGATGCGCGTCCGACCAGCCCAGCGTGTCGTCGAAAATGTCGCGTTCCATCACGACGTTGAACCACGCATCGGTGGAGAACGACCAGACGACGCCGCCGAAATCACCGGGGGTGAGGAAGGAATAGACCAGCGTGATCAAAAGCGGGCCGCTGGCCGCGAAGACCAGGATGACGAGGGCCGGTGCCAGCAAGAGCCATCGTCTTCGCGATCGGCGTTTCGCTTGGGTGATCGAGAGATCCGCCATGCGCCTAATCCCGCAGAACCTGAGCCACGGAGGCCGGAAAGGTGATGCCCACCTCATCGCCTTGGCTTACCCCGCTGGCCACATCCGGCGCGTTTTGTTGGCGCAGCACGAACGTCGTGCCATCGGTCAGAGTGATGTGGAAATGCGTGTCGGTGCCGAAATAGACCACATTGCCCAGCGTACCGCGCAAGAGGCCCTCCGCGGCGGCGGTCAGGCGGGCGTGTTCGGGGCGGATGGCCAACGTCACTTTGCCGGTCTCGGGGGCGCCGTCCACGGTCACGTCTTGGCCGGAAGACAGCCGCACCTTGGCGCCGCCGCCGCTGGCTGTTGCCTCGACGAAATTGGTGTCGCCGATGAAGTCGGCCACGAAGCGGTCGGCAGGGTGGTCATAGATGTCGCGCGGCCCGCCGATCTGGCGGATGGCGCCGTCGGACATCACCGCGATCCGGTCGGACATCGTCAGTGCCTCTTCCTGATCATGGGTGACGAAGATGAAGGTGATGCCGGTTTCCAACTGCAGGCGCTTGAGCTCCAGCTGCATGTTCTTGCGCAGTTTGAAGTCGAGCGCGCTGAGCGGTTCATCCAGAAGCAGGATTTTCGGCTTGGGGGCGAGCGCCCGGGCCAGGGCCACGCGCTGTTGCTGCCCGCCGGAGATCTGGCTGGTTTGCCGGTCGGCCAGATGCGCCATCTGCACCAGCTCCATCATCTCGGCCACGGTGGTGGCGATCTCGGACTTGGGTTTGCCCTGCATCTCCAGCCCGAAGCCGATGTTTTCGGCCACTGTCATATGCGGAAAGAGCGCGTAGCTTTGAAACACCGTGTTGATCTGGCGTTTGTGTGGCGGGTCCTCCAAAAGGCTGTCGCCGAACATGTCGAGGCTGCCGGAGGTGGGATGCTCGAACCCCGCGATCAGCCGCAAAAGCGTGGTCTTGCCACAGCCGGAGGGGCCGAGAAGGGTGAAAAATTCATTGTCAGCGATGTCGATGTCAATGCCGGTCAGTGCCTCGACCGGCGGGGTGCCCGGATAAACCTTGCGCAAGGCGCGCGCACTGATCGCTTTGGTCAAGACCCATCCCCCGGTCGGCAATTTTGCAGGTGCAGCATTTGGCAATGATTGCGCCAAAACCGGGTGGGGGATATACCCCTCTTGGGGTAGTTTTTTGACGTTGGCCGCGGCTTAAGAGGGTAATTTTGGCGGAATTGTCCGAAAATGACATGCGCCGTTTGCGCAAGACCATGGCCGCCACCGGCACGGCCGGGTTTTTTCCGGCCTTTCGCAATCTGATGCGGGCGCGGGTGTCTCTGGCCACGTGTTTGCTGCTCAGGTTCGATCCGGGCAAGGCGCCGGTGCTGCTCAACGCTTGGCTGTCAGCCACCCGCGTGCCGCGCTCCGCGCTGCAGGATTACGTGGAGACCACCTATCCGTTTGATCCGTTTTTTCAGTTCATGGACGTGCCGGACGGGGGCGGGCTTTATCGTTTGCCAGAGATCGCGCCTGACCGGTTTTTTTCCAGCGAGTATTACCTCGAATACTATCGCAGCACGGGGCTTTGCGATGAGGTGGGTTTGTTGGTGCCGTTGCCCGGTGGGGCGCGCGCGCATGTTTCGATGAGCCGGCATGAGGACATGGGCCCGTTCAAGCGCCGGGAGTTGCACTGTTTGAAGTCTTTCGCGCCGCTGCTGCTCGAACTGGTGTTTCAGCATGTCCAAGCGATCACCCCCAAGGCGCCCGCCCGGCCCGCCGCTGATGTGCAACCGTTGTCAGAGCTGATCGGGGCCTACGCGAAGGACACGCTGACGACCCATCTCACCCGTCGCGAGGCGCAGATTGCAGCGTTGGTGTTGCAGGGTCATTCCAATGCCTCGGCCTCGTTGGCGTTGAACATTGCGCGTGAGACCTGCAAGGTGCATCGGCGCAATCTTTACCGCAAATTGGCGATCTCGTCTCAGCGGGAACTTTTCGGGTTTTTGAAGCATTTGATGTAGGATCTTGGCCTATGCTGTCATCGCGAAGTTGTCTTGGTGTTGTCATTGCCCTCTGTCTGGGGGCGGCTGCGATGGCGCAGACCCCCTTGCGCGACCCGGTGCCGGACACCGGCGATGAGGCGCTTGACCTGCACATTCATGATCCGTCCCGCATTGTTCAAATGGGCGATGTGGAGGTGATCGCGGTGACCGGCAAAGAACAGAGCGCAAGATATGAGTGCGGGCTGGAGCTTTGGGAGCGGCCCACCGGCGCGTCCGGTCCGTGGCGGATGTTCGAGTGTTTGCTGCGCGATAAGCCTGACTGGGTGGCGGCGCGTGTGCCCAGCAATGACGGGGCGTATTGGGCGCCTGATTTCGTGGATGAGGGTCGTATTCTCTACAGTGTTGCCTCGTCCTTTGAGGACGGCGGGGTCAGTTGTCTGGGCCTGGTGGAGCGCGACGCGGTCGGGATTTGGCGCGATTTGGGCGCGCCTTTGTCTTGCACCGCACCCCGCGCGCCAGGTTCCCCGGAAATCAGTGTGATAGATCCAGCCTTTTTCGAAACCCTGGATGGTCGAGCCTTCGTTGTGACGGGCGGGGGCGTTTTGCATGTGGCGCAGGTAGACCCGGGCGCGCGGGACCTTGGGATGCCTGACGTGTTACCCGGACCGGGATGGACAGAGCTTGCCCGCGGGCCGGTTGAGGGTACGGGCGAACATCTTTGGGTCGAGGCGCCGCACATGCATGAACACGACGGCGCGTTCTACCTTTTCGTCAATTGGGGGGCGTGCTGTCAGGGTGTGGCCTCTACCTATGAAATCCGTGTGGGCCGGAGCAATAGCCCGTTTGGGCCGTTCCTTGATCCTGACGGCAGGGACATGATGGCAGGTCACGGGGCATTGCTGCTGGAGGGGGAAGGGGCGCTGCGTGGACCAGGGCACGCCTCCGTGCGGCAAACGCCACAGGGCGATGTCTTGTCGTTTCACTTCTATGACGCCCGGCGCGGTGGCCTGCCGTGGATCGGTGAGACGGCCCTGACATGGCTCAATGGTTGGCCCAAAGTGATGCCATGGCCCGACGAGTGAATGGCAAACCCCGTGTTCAGAAATTGACGCGCACACCGCCTGTCAGGGAATAGCTGCGGTCACCGTCCAGATCGCTCAGCCCGCCCTGGTAGGTCAGCCCGCCGTAAAGCAAGCTGTTTTCGCCCACAGTGATCTGACCCCCTGCGCGCAGTTCAATGCGGTTGTCATCAAGGCGGGTTGTAAAGGTCTGCCCGGCGAACTGCACGCTGGTGTCCGCGTCAAAGGCATGGATGTAGCTGATCGCCCCGAAGAGGCTGACCCGGCCAGTGACCCGCTCGGCATGCAGGCCCAGACGCGCACTGGTGGTCGCGCCATCGGTGATGGTGCTCAGACCTGGCGTTCCGAATGGATCGGCGATGCCGTCGCCGCGCACATCGCTGTGGATGATCTGCGCCTGCGGCACGAGGGTGAGCCTGTCCGAGAGGGCAAAGGCTTGTCCCACTTCGATGGACATTGCCACTCCTTCGCCCTGCGCGCCGAGCGCTACTGGCCCGATGCCCGCGAGGGTCATGTCCGACGAGAAGGTCGAATAACGCAGCTGTCCATTGGCGTAAAACAGACTGTCGGTAAGCCAGAGCGCGCTTAGCGTGAAAGACTGTCCGTCAGTATCGATCGCGGCGGTGGTCAAGGGCGCGGCGATGTCGGTGCTGGCCTCGTGCAGCGCGAAAGACCCACCCATCAAAAGCCTGCCCCGTTGACCTTCATAGACCGGTAGGTCGAGGCCCATCTCAAAGCGGGAGCCCTCTGTGTCGACAGTGGCCGCGGTGGTGCTTTGGCCCTCATATTCGCTTTGGCTGCCGGTGAAGCTAAACCAGATGGCATTGTTCGGTGCGGGCGCGAAATCAAACATCGCTTGGGCCACCGCGCCCTGATCCGCGCCGGACCGATTGCCCCAGGTCTGGAAGGTGGCGCCGGGCATGTTGAGGGCGGTCAGAAGGGCGGGATAGGCCTCAAAGAGGGGGATCGTCGGGTTGCCGCGCATCGTTCCACCGTCATCGAACGGGTTCAGGACGAAGGTGTTCGCGTCCGCATCAAAGCCCAGCGTGTAGGTGAACGCGCCGATGACCTGTGCGGTTTCGCCTTCAGGCAGGACCATGTTGGCGCTGCCAAGTGAGAAGGCGGTCGCGCTGGTCGCGCCCTCTACTTCGACAAGGGTCAGTGCCTCTGCGGTGGTTGTGGTGCCGAAACCGTTGATGTCCAGCGTGCCCTGATCGACGGCGTCCCCCTCTATCACGAGGCGGTCGGTGGTGGCCGTCGTGACATCGACATCAAGGCCAACGCTGCCCGCGCCGGTCAGATCGCCGCTGATGTGCAGTTCATCGCCCGCTGCGTTGTCGATCAGAGAGAGTGTCCCGCTATTGGCCACATTGCCGTTGATCGTGACACGGCCCATGCCGGACAGGCCCGCCTCAAAGCGGCTGGTGGGGTCGATGCCAAGATCGGTGTTGAAGACAAACCCGGTCTGGCTCGGGCGCAAAGTGGTGCCGTTTTCAAGCCGTGTGGTGGGGGTGGACAGCGACGCCCCGGTGAAGGTCACATCGGAATTGTCAAAGCTCACATCCTCCCAATTGAGGAACGCGGCACTCAAGGAACCGGAGAAACCGTCAAAGGCCAGAATGTCGATGAAGCCATCCGTGCTGTCCGTGTCGTCCCCGCCGTCGAGCGTCGTCGCCCCGGTGATGTCCGCGCCCGCGATGGTCAGATTATCAGAGCCGTCCCCCAACTGCACCGCACCGCTGAGCGTCGCGCCGTCATTTAGATAGGTGGTGCTGTCGCCCGCGTCGTTGATAAGCGCGTAGCCCGTGCCGGACAGGTTCGCGCCATCGTTCAGCGTTATGACCGACATCCCGCCTGCCGTCGTTTCCGTTGAGATGCCAACGGTGCCGCTGGTCTGACCCGAGATCGTGACGCTGAGCGTGCCGGTGCCGTAGTGTTTGGCATAGATGCCGGTGGTGGCTGCGCTTACGGTGCCGGTGGTGACAATGCTCAGGTCCGTGCCGTAGGCGTCATTGATCGCGTAGATCGCGGCAGAGCCGGTTGAAGTGACGTTTCCGGCCGTGACGTCCAACGCGCCGCCACTCAGGTTTGACAGGAACATCGCAGATCTGTCGCCGGTGACGGTGCCAGAGGACATGACCGTCAGATCGCCGGTGCCGTCATTGCGGGCATAAATTCCATAGCCGGAGGCAAGCACGGAGCCCTTTGTGGTGACCGACAAGGCTGTCCCGCCGATCTCATTACGGGCGTCGATGCCGTTGTTGGTGAAGCCTTCCACATTGTCTGCCGTGACATTGAGCGCCCCGCCATTTTCGTTGACGGCAAAGATGCCGTACGTGCCGCCATAGACATCACCCGTGCCCTCGGGCGTGGAGGCATCAACCACAAGATCGCCGGTGCCGCGATTCACGCCTGCGATCCCGATATTTGCGCCGGTGACAGTGCGCGTGCGTATGGTCAAGGATGTGCCGCCCGCCTGGTTGGTGACCGCGATCGCGTCATTGGTGGTGCCGGTTACGGTGTCGGCTGTCACGCTGAGCGCACCGCCGTTTTCGTTGTTGGCATAGATCCCAATGTCAGCGCCTAGAACCGACGCCGTGCCATCCATGTTGGTGGCAGTGATGCTCAGATCGCCGGTGCCGTCATTGTAGGCGTAGATCCCTTGGTTCGCGCCGGTGACCGTGCCATAGGTGGTCACGGACAGGCTGGTCCCCGCTGCGTCGTTGGTGGCGTTGATACCATCATTGGCCGTGCCAGTCACGGAATCGGCTGTGACGCTGAGCGCGCCGCCATTGGTGTTGTAGGCCAGAATACCGGCCACGCCACCGGTGACGGACGCGGTGCCATCGGCGTTCGTGGACATCACAATCAGATCGCCGCTGCCGTAATTGCGCGCCTCGATCCCGTAATACAATGTGAGCGCCGGTAACGAAGGCATCATCGCCAGAAACGACAGCAATGGGACGTCCCTTTCGGTCACGACCACCGGCGTCGTCACCGGTGGCGCATTGTATTACGGGAT
>JBCBWJ010000001.1:0-29555 GCA_039817165.1 Pseudomonadota bacterium
CTGGCGGAATCCCGTCTGGCCACGGACACCGCCAGCTTCACCCTGCCGCGCTCCCGGCTAGAGGTGGGCGCGGGTGATGTGGTCAGCCTGCCAGAGGAAGGCGGCGACGGCCTCTTCCGTGTGGACCGGGTAGAGCTGCTGCCCCATGCGCAAAAGATCGAGGCCGTGCGCGTCGAACCTGAAACGTATCGTCTCTTGCCCTTTGACGAACAATTGGGCCGCATCCGTCCGTTCACCGCACCCGGTCTTGTGATTCCGTTTTACATGGATCTGCCGCTGATGACCGGCGAAGAGGTGCCGCACGCGCCGCATGTTGCGGTCACAGCCAATCCATGGCCGGGTTCTGCCGCGCTCTATAGCTCCAGCGAAGATGCGGGCTATGCGCTCGACAAGATACTCGAGCTGCGCACCCCCATCGGCATCACCCAAGGGCCCCTCGCGCCTGTCGGCAGCGGGATCATAGATCGCGGCGATGCGCTGACGGTCAACATGATCTACGGCACGCTGGAAAGCCTCAGTGACGACCAAGTGCTGGGCGGTGGCAACCTCTGTGCGATCGGCGATGGCAACCCCGGCAATTGGGAACTCATCCAGTTTCGTGATGCCACGCTGGTGGATGAAGACACCTATGAGATCACGCACCGTTTGCGGGGCCAGCTGGGTAGCGAACGGGAAGAGGTGTGGCCCACAGGCTCCTACATTGTGCGCCTTGATGGCTCCCCGCAACAGATCGATCTGGCCGTGTCGCAATTGGGACTGGATCGGTTCTACCGCGTGGGCCCAGCGAGCCAGCCGGTGGACAGCCCCGCGTTTTCGCAAGCGCAACTGGCCTTTGACGGGGTTGGTCTGCGTCCACTGAGCCCGGTGCATTTGCGTCTCTCGGGACGCCCCGGTCAGTCTCGAACGGCCCGTTGGATCCGGCGCACGCGCATCGGCGGCGACCCTTGGCAGGGGATTGACGTGCCTTTGGGCGAAGAGCGCGAGCAGTATCTTGTCCGCGTGCGCCAGGGCGATGCGGTCCTGCGCGAGGTTTTTGTGGACAGCCCGGAATGGACGTATGATCTGGCCGCGCAGTCTTCCGATGGGATCAACGGGGCGTTTGAGTTGGATGTGGCGCAGGTGTCGGCCGTGATCGGGGCAGGGACCTTTGCCCATCTGTCAGCCGTCGCATAGAATCGCGCGCAGCAGAATTTTAAAAATTCTGCCTCAGAAAATTCGAATTTTCTGAGGCATTTTCTTTTAAAGAAAATGCCTGCCGCGCTGACGGATCACCCGAGCTTTGCCATGACGGCGTCGACATCTGGGCAGATGGTCACGAAGTCCAAAACCGACGCGTCGGCAAACCCCTGATCGACCACGTGCTGCATCAGCCCGATCAGCGGGTCCCAATAGCCGTCCACATTGACCAACACCACCGGCTTGGCGTGCAGCTCCAGTTGCCGCCACGTCAGCACCTCGAAAAACTCATCCAGCGACCCCGCCCCGCCGGGCAAAACCACCACCGCGTCGCAATTCATGAACATCACTTTCTTGCGCTCATGCATGGTCCCGGTCACCACGTAGCGGGTCAGATCGCTCTTGCCGACCTCCCAATGGACCAGATGCTCGGGGATCACACCAAACGTGTCCGCGCCACCCGCCTGCGCTGCACTGGCGACCGCGCCCATCAACCCCACATCGCCCGCGCCGTAAACCAGTCGCCACCCCCGCGCCGCGATCTGGCTGCCCAGTTCGGTTGCCGCCGCCTCATAGCTCGATGATGCGCCCTTACGTGAGCCGCAAAAGACACAGATCGAGCGCACAGACATCGCATCACCAAAGCTTGTTGCAGGGTTGTTTTGACCCTTGATAGCTATGTTGGTAGTGTCCGGCAACTGCGCGGAACAGGCGTGGAGGAAAGGAAACGAATGAGCAAAGAGGCTGGAATGGCTGGCGGGTCTGCTTTGGCTGTGGTCGTAGGCGCTGCTGCCCTGTTTACAGGTGGCGTCCTTTACATGGCCGGCGTGTTCACTCCGTCGTCCGTGCCGTCTAGGGCCGAGCCTGAAACACCCGTTGTTCAGGTTGAACCGTCGGGTCAATCTACGCAGACCGGCACATCAGATTCATCTGCTGCCACCACTGACACATCCGACACCGCATCGACCACCGCATCGACAACCGGCCCGGACACCACGCGAGAAACCACTGCCGAGACCGCTCCTGACACCATCGCGCCAGAGATCAGCACGTTCCGTCTTGAGCGCGACGGGCAAATGCTCATCTCCGGTCGCTCGCAGCCGGGCTGGGATATCACCGTTCTGATCGACAACGCCGCGCTCGCCACCTTCCCGACCGATGGCAGCGGCGAATTCGCCCAGTTCCTCAACATCGAACTCAGCGATATCCCCCGTATACTGACGCTTTCGGCGCGCTCCCCTGAAACGGGCGAAGAGCTGGCCTCGCTTGAAGATGTCATCATCGCGCCAATGGACCTTTTGGCGCAGGCGCAACCCAGTGCCGATGCGCCCGCGACAGAAACCGCGGCGCAGACCGACGCGCAGACCGACGCGCAAACCAATCCTGACGACGACACGCAAGTCGCGGCGCAAACAAACACCGCCGCCGTGACGGACACGTCGTCCGACACACGATCGGACACAACGGCAGTCCTGTTGTCTGACGAAGACGGCGTGCGCGTGTTGCAACCCCCCACATCAGGCGACCAAGCCCCAGAGGTCATGTCGGTCGTCGCCCTCGACACCATCACCTATTCTCAGCAAGGTGATGTTCAACTGTCCGGCCGGGGCCAGAGCGAGGGCTTCGTACAGGTCTATCTCGACAACGCTCCCATCACCTCGTCCCGCATCGCCGAAGACGGTAATTGGCGTTCTGAACTGCCCGAGATCGACACGGGCGTCTACACCCTGCGCATCGACGAGATCGATCAGGACGGCAATGTCACCTCCCGCGTCGAAACCCCCTTCAAACGCGAAGACAAAGAACTGCTCGCCAACCAGGACGACACCGATGGCGTGCGCGCCATCACTGTTCAGACCGGCAACACGCTTTGGGCGATTTCGCGCGACCGCTACGGCGAAGGGACAGCTTATGTTCGTATCTTCGAGGCCAATCGCGACCGTATCCGCGACCCCGACCTGATTTTTCCCGGTCAGGTGTTCACCATACCGCAATAGGTCTGCCTGAATTGTTTCAAAGGAAGGTCGCATCACTCACATTGTGGTGCGCGTCTATGGAACCGCGCCCTTGCGTGCGTATGTCAGTCGCACAGGCGCGGACGGTTGCCCTCTGACGTCGCCCGCCCCAGCCAAGGAACGAACACCCCATGCCAAACGATCAAAATCGCCCCCGCGTGGTGATCATCGGTGCCGGTTTTGGCGGTCTCGCCGCGGCCAAGGCCCTCAGACACGCCCCCGTCGACATCGAAATCATCGACAAGCGCAACTATCATCTGTTTCAGCCACTGCTCTATCAGGTGGCCACCGCCGACCTCTCACCTGCTGATATCGCGTGGCCCATCCGTGGCATCTTTTCGGGTCAGGACAACGTGACAGTGACCTTGTCCAAGGTGCAATCCATCGACACCGCCCGCCAGATCGTCAGCCATGAAAGCGGTGACGTGCCCTACGACCACCTGATCGTGGCCAACGGGTCATCGCATTCCTACTTCGGCAAGGATCACTGGGCCCAGCACGCGCCGGGTCTGAAACGGATCGTAGACGCCACCGAAATCCGCCGCCGCGTGCTGATGGCCTTTGAGCGGGCGGAATTGGCCGATACAGAGACCGAACAAACCCGCCAGATGACTTTCGTGATCATCGGCGCAGGGCCCACCGGCGTTGAGATGGCCGGCGCCATTGCAGAGCTGTCCAACATTTCACTGCGCGGCGATTTCCGCCGTATCGCGCCCGACAAGGCTCGCATCATCCTGGTCGAGGGTGGACCGCGCGTTCTGGGGGCCTTCCCCGAAAAGCTGTCGGACAAGGCGCAGGCCTCGCTGACCAAGCTGGGTGTCGAGGTGCGCACCAGCGCGATGGTCGAGCACGTGGCCGAGGATCACGTCGTCGTCGCCGGTGAAACGCTACAAGCGGCCACCATGATCTGGGCCGCAGGCGTGAAGGTCGACAACCTTGAAAGCTGGCTGGGATGTGAAACCGACCGCATTGGACGCGTGGCTGTCGCCCCTGACTTGACCGTGCCCGGCCTGCCCAATGTGACGGTGATCGGCGATGCCGCCAAGGTGCCGTGGAAAGACGGGCTCGACGTGCCCGGCATTGCACCAGCGGCCAAGCAGGCCGGCAAATACGCGGGCCGCCGCATCGCCGCACTGGTGGCGGGACATCCGGCCCCGCGCGCGTTTCGCTATCGTCATCTTGGAAATCTGGCCACGATCGGACGCAACTCCGCGATTATATCGCTGGGCTCGTTGAAACTGTCAGGCTTTGTGGCGTGGTGCATCTGGGGCGCGGTGCATATCTACTTCCTTATCGGTGTCAAACGCCCGCTCTTCGTCGCGATGAGTTGGGCATCCAGCTACCTCTTCCGCTCCAAGGGCGCGCGTCTGATCACCGGCATGGAAGGCCTGCGGGCGATCCGGGCGCATGTTCCAAAACAGGGCTGAACACCGGCTGTCAGTCTTGTGTGTTCACGCGCTTTCCTGCGACCCAAACCCCGGCAATGGCGCGATCATCGCCCATCATGATGGTGGGAAACACCGCCTCCCACAGCGTGTCCGCCCGCGCCGCCCTTTGGGCAATGGCGGGGGTAGAGGCCAGATCAAGCGCCACCAGATCCGCCTCCATGCCGGGCGCAATTCGGCCCACATGCGTGCCCAAATGCAGCGCACGCGCTGACCCCGCAGTGGCCAACCACAAAAGCCGCGCAGGGTGCAACACGGTGCCGGACAGCTGGCCCACCTCGTAACACGCCGCCATCGTGCGCAGCATCGAAAAGCTGGACCCCCCACCGATGTCGCTGGCCAAGCCCACGCGCAGCCCATCCGCCACCGCCCGGCCCATATCGAACAGACCCGACCCGATGAAGGCGTTCGATGTGGGGCAGTGAACCAGTGCCGCACCGCTGTCCCGCAACCGGTCTCGTTCGCGCGGGGTCAGGTGAATGGCATGCCCGAATACGGCACGTGGCCCCAGCAACCCATGCCTCTCATAAACATCCAGATAGTCCACCGCGCCGGGGTAGAGCGCTCGCACCCATGCAATCTCTTCGACCTGCTCACTCAGATGGGTCTGCATCAGGCAATCCGGATGCGCGGCCCAAAGCGCGCCTAGCGCATCGAGCTGCGCGGGCGTCGACGTGGGCGCAAATCGCGGCGTGATGGCATAGCTCAGCCGGTCCACCCCGTGCCAGGCCTCAATCAGCGCGCGGCTTTCATCATAGGCCCGCTGCGCCGTGTCACACAGGCCCTCAGGCGCGTTGCGATCCATGCAGGTCTTGCCCGCCACCACCCGCATGCCCCGCGCACGCGCGGCCTCGAAAAACGTGGTCACGCTTTGGGGATGCGAAGTGGCGAAACTGGCCACCGTGGTGGTGCCCTGCGCCAAGGCGAGGTCCAAGTACCGGGCTGCCACCTCGGCGGCATAGCCCGCATCGTCAAAACGGGCCTCTTCCGGAAAGGTGTAGCTTTCCAACCAGTCGCGCAGGCGCTTGCCCCAACTGGCGATGATGCCCGTTTGCGGATGGTGCACATGAGCATCGACAAACCCCGGCCCGATCAGAGCCTCCCCCATGTCGGTGGTCTGGTCCCCGGCCCGCTGCAAGGCCTCAGCCGCGCCCACGCCCGTGATCACGCCACCCTCGACCCGCACCGCGTCCTGCACCCGCACGGCGTCCTCGGGGGCCATGTCAAAGGGCGATGCCTCAAAACACACCACCCGGCCTTTGATCACTGTGCCACGGTCCACCATGCCCTCAATCTACGCCGCACACGCCCCACAAGCGATTGTTTTCCGCCGCCTGCTTCTTTACGTCTGAGACACAGCAAGTGGAGGGCGGCCCATGGCCCAAGATGACGTTGCACAGACATCCGAGCCAGAACGCGAGCCTGACCGCGAGGGAGACGACGCCTACGCGCTCGACACCAAAGCCGTGGCGCGGATCATGTACGCCGTGGACATTTCCGACCAGGCACAGCTGAAAGACGAGCTTGCCCCGCTGCACGCCGCCGACATCGCGGACCTTCTCGAACAGATCAACGCCTTTGACCGCCGCCGCCTGATCACTCTGCTGGGCGGCGAATTTGACGGCGATATCCTGTCGGAACTCGATGAGGGCCTGCGCGAGGAAGTGGTGGGCCTTTTGCAGCCCGACGTGCTCGCTGACAGCCTGCGCGAATTGGACAGCGACGATGTGGTCGACCTGCTGGAAGACCTCGAGGCCGAACAGCAAGAGGTGATCCTCGACGCGCTCGAAGACAGTGACCGGATCGCCGCCGAAAGCGCGCTGGCCTATCCCGAAGACAGCGCCGGCCGGATGATGCAGCGCGAGGTGGTGATGGCGCCCGAGCACTGGAATGTGGGTGAGGCCATCGATTACCTGCGCGATCAGGACGATCTGCCCGAACAGTTCTATCACATCACCCTGGTGGATCCCCGCCTGCGCCCTGTCGCCAATGTGACGCTGGGCAAGCTGATGGGATCGCGCCGTGAAGTGATGCTGCAATCGATCACCGAAGAAACATTTCACGTGATCCCGGTGACCCAGGACGAAGAGGATGTGGCCTACGCCTTCAACCAGTATCACCTGATTTCCGCGCCCGTGGTGGATGAAAACGAACGGCTGGTGGGCGTGATCACCATTGATGACGCGATGGTCGTGCTGGACGAAGAGCACGAAGAGGACATCCTGCGTCTGGCCGGCGTGAGCGAAGGCAGCCTCGCCGACCGCGTGATCGACACCACCAAGCGGCGGTTTCCCTGGTTGGCCGTGAACCTGGCCACGGCGATTTTGGCGTCACTGGTGATTGCGCAATTCGAGGCCGCACTGACCCAGATCGTCGCGCTCGCCGTGCTGATGCCCATCGTGGCCTCCATGGGCGGCAACGCGGGCACGCAAAGCCTGACTGTCGCTGTGCGCGCCATTGCCACCAAAGACCTCACCGGACGCAATGTCTGGCGGTTCATCCGCCGCGAGGTGCTGGTGGGTCTGATCAACGGGGCGATCTTTGCTGTGGTCATGGGCGTCATCGGGGTCTTGTGGTTCGGCGGGCCGGAACTTGGCTTCGTGATTGCGGCCGCCATGGTGATCAACCTCGTGGCGGCAGGGCTGGCGGGCACGGCGATCCCGGTTCTGTTGGAAAAAGCCGGGGTTGACCCTGCCTTGGCCTCCGGGGCTTTCGTGACGACCGTGACCGACATCGTGGGGTTCTTTGCGTTCCTCGGGCTTGCCGTGGTGATCATGCTATGACCACCGACCTGAGTGCCATCAAAATGGCCGCTCGCAAAGCGGCATTTGCGCGCCGCAAGACGGCGCATGGACAGGGCCGGGCCAACAGCTCATCTCTCCTGTCGGAGAGTCTCGCGGGCTTTCGCGGCGTGCCGCTCGCAGGGTATATGCCGATCCGCACCGAGATCGATCCGCTGCCCGCCATGGCCGCGGCCGCGGCCCACGGGCCTGTCGGCGTGCCGGTGATCCAGGGCGAAGGCCTGCCGCTTGAGTTTTCCCGATGGGAGCCGGACTGCGCGCTGCGCGACGGGCCGTTTGGCGCGCAGGTGCCCTTGGTGGATGATTGGTTTGAGCCTGAAATCCTGATTGTGCCGCTTGTGGCCTTTGACCGTGCTGGCGGGCGGTTGGGCTATGGCGGTGGATTCTATGATCGCACGCTCGAGCGCCTGCGCGCGCGCCGCGCCACGCTGGCCATAGGCTTTGCCTATGCCGCGCAAGAGGCGCGCGACCTGCCGCTCGAACCCACCGACCAACCCCTCGACATGATCGTCACAGAGCATGAGGTGATCCAGTTTGACACAGCATGATTTTCCCGCCCGGGTCACCTGGACCGGCAATCGCGGTGAGGGCACCACCCATTACAAAGCCTATGACCGCACCTGGAATGTGGAGACGCCGGGCAAGCCGGTGATCCCCTGTTCCAACGACCCGCGTCTCGGCGGGGATCCGAGCTTGCACAATCCCGAAGACATGCTGATCGCGGCGCTCTCGGCCTGTCACATGCTGTGGTACCTGCATCTGGCTTCTGACGCCGGGATCGCGGTGCAGGCCTATGCCGACACGCCCTTGGGCCATGGCGAAAGCCTGCCCAGCGGCGCGGGCCGCTTCCTGTCCGCCACGTTGAGGCCGCAGATCACTGTCCCCTTGGGCACTGATCTCGTTCGTGCAGATGCCATCCACCACGAGATCGGCCAGGTCTGCTACATTGCGCGGTCGGTGAATTTCCCCGTCGCCCATGAAGCCACGTACCTCTTTGGCGCCTGACCTGCGCCATAGGTATTTTTAAAAAGAAAGAAGCCGCAGACCCCTGGCTTCTTTCTTTTCACAAATACCTCCGCCGGAGGCATGAAATCTTAAAGTGGGAAGAAAAACGGGATGAGCGCTGAGGCCAGTAGCCCAACACTGAGATTGAGGGGCACGCCCACCTTGATGAAATCGGTGAACTTGTACCCGCCAGGCCCGTAGACCAGCATGTTGGTCTGATAGCCGATGGGCGTGGCGAAACTGGCGGACGCCGCGATCATCACAGCCACCACCAAGGGCCGCGGGTCAATGCCCAAAGCTGTGGCCAGGCCGATGGCAATCGGCGTAATCACCACCGCCACCGCGTTGTTCGAGACAAGCTCTGTCAAGACGGAGGTCAGCAGATACACCGCCCAGATCAGCAAAAACGGCGGTGCCGTCATCAATAGCGGGGCCAGCAGATCGATGAGCAAAGCCACAGCGCCCGTCGCCTCTAACGCCGCCCCAATAGCCAGCATTGCAAAGATCAGCGCCAGGAGCCGCCCGTCGATGAAAGAGAATGCTTCATCGGCATCCACGCACCGGGTCAAAAAAAGCACCGCCATCGCGAGAATCGCCAGCAACAGGATCGGCGCAACGCTCAATGCCGCGAGCACCACCAACCCCGCCAAGGCCACCATCGCAATCGGTGCATGCGAGCGGCGATAGGCGCGTTCGGTGGGTTTTGTCACGTCCACCATGTTCATCTCTGTGGCCAGCCGCTGAATGTCTTCGGGTGCGCCTTCCAAGAGCAACGTGTCCCCCACCCGCACCACCAGATCATCAAGTTGCCGCCCGATATTGCGATCCCGCCTGTGCACGGCCAACGGGTAGACCCCGAACCGCCGCCGGAGCCGCATCGCGCCCAAGCGCCGCCCGACCATGCGCGAGTCCGGTGTGATCAGGGTTTCTACCGTCGTCGTCTCGACCGCCGAGACCTGGTCGACCCGTTTGAGGCTCTTGTCGCGCTGCAGGCTAAGAAGTTCCGTCACTTGCGTGCGCAGCACCACGCGGTCGCCCACCTGAAGCGCCACCCCGTCCAGATTGCGTCTGAGGGACACGTCGCCGCGAATGACATCCACCAGCCGCACGCCCTCTCGCTTGAAAAGCTGCACGCCTTTCACTTCGCGCCCGATGAGGTTGGAGTCCGGCGGGATCACCGCTTCGGTGAAAAACTTGCGGGCTGAACGATCCGACAACAAGCTCGCCATGCTGGCGCGATCCGGCAGGAGCCGCGGCGCGATAAAGCGCAAATAGAACACGCCCCACACTGCAAGGATCAGCGCCAGCGGCGTCACCTCAAAGATCGAAAACGCCTCCAGACCTTGCGCCCGCGCCACCCCGTCCACCAGCAGGTTCGTCGAGGTCCCGATCAGCGTCAGACACCCGCCCAGGATCGCGGCATAGCTCAGCGGGATCAGCAGTTTACTGCCTGACACGCCCAACCGCCGCGCCAGTTGCACGAACACCGGGATCATCACGACCACCACCGGCGTGTTGTTCACAAACGCCGACGCGAGCATCACAAACGCCATCAACGCGCCAATCGCCAGCGCCGGGCGCTTGTCGGCCTGACCTTCTGCCGCGCGGGTGAACCACTCCAGCGCGCCGGTGCGCACCAGCGCGCCCATCACGATGAACATCGCCACGATGGTCCAGGGCGCTGGGTTGGACAGCACCTCCAGCGCGTCCTCATAGGGCAAAAGCCCGGTGGCGAGCAGAAAGGCGGCCCCTGAAATGGCCACCACCTCGGTGGGATAAACCTCGCGCAGGAAGAGCAGGAACATCACCGCCACCACCGCCAAAGAGAGCAGTGCCGCCTGCATGTCAGAAAGCACGAGAAAATCTGTCATCGGGGTCCTGCCCGGATCGTGGTTCAGCGGCTATCTTCCGTGATGCCCGCCTCTGGCACAAGACCAGACTTTGGCCGCGGTTGCACCAGAAAGAGCCCCACCAGCATCAGCGCAAACCCTGCCCAAATGTGCAGCGAATACCGCTCGCCCAAGATGACCATCGCGCTGATCACACCAAAGCCCGTGACCACATAGGCCACCTGACTGGCAAACACGACCCCCGCGCGCGTCACCGTCCAGAAATACGTGCTATAGGCTATCACATGGATCGATGAGCTGCCAACAAGGGCCCATTCCGCCGCGCCCCAGGGCCGCACAGGGCTGATGTATTGTCCGCTGGAAAGCGCCAGCACGAAGGCCATCGGCACACCCAGAAGCGACGCCCCGGTGAGCATCTGAATGGGGTCGAGCCCCCATGTGCCCCATTTGCCGATGATATTGCCCTCAATGGCATAAAGCAGCGCCGTGACGAGTGCCAGCACGATCCAAAACGCCAGCCCCGCCTCCGGCAGACGCAGCTCTGGCCACGCGATCAACGTGACGCACGCAAGGCCGGACATCAGCCCCGCGAGACGCCGCCAATCGAAACGATCCACGGCCAAAAGGATCGCGATGGGAAAGGCAAAGAGCGGCACCGTGGCAATCAGGATCGACATCAATCCGGCGGGCAGATGCACCGCGACGGCATAAGACAGCGAGTTCGGCAAAAGCGTGCCGGTCACGCAAATCATCACATAGACCAACACATGGGTGCGCCCCCACGGAATGCCCACGCCTCGGATGCGCCCCACGCCCAACAGGATCACCGACATGATCACCAACTGCCAGGCCATCAGCCCGAAATACTGGTGGCCTGTGCTGACCGCGATTTTGGTCAAGGTGAACGAGACGCCCCATCCGGCCCCCATCACCAGCAGGACGACCATCAAGAACCCGCGCGAGGACGTGTCAAGGGACATGGCTGTTGTCCACCTCGGCCACTGGCGTCAGGCGCTGGGCCGCACGTGGCTGCACCAAAAAAACGCCCAACAGCATCACTCCAAGAGCCAGCCAGATGAACATGGAATAGCTTTCCTGCAGCATGATCATCGAGGCCACAACGCCGGTCGCGGTCACGATATAGGCCGATTGCGAGGCAAAGACCGATCCGGCGCGCCCCACCAGCCAGACATAGGTTGCATAGACCACCGCATGCAGCGCTGCCGCCGCAATGAGCGCAAGCTCTGCGGCCCCAAAATTGGCAAACGGGTCGACCCATTGATCGGTCAGAAAGGCCAGCGGCAAAGCCACGATCATACCCACGGTCGAGGCGCCCACGATGGTCTGCATCGGATCGAGACCCAGGGTGCCGAATTTCGAGACGATATTGGCCTCCGTGGCGTAGAGGGCAGGGGCCAAAAGCGTGAGCAGTACGAAAAACGCCATGCCCGGATCCGGAAGGCTCGCCTCCGGCCCGATCATCAAGATGACGCCGCCGAGCCCCAGCGATATCCCCGCGATCCTTGGCCAAGAGAACGTGTCATTGCCAACCGCAAGCGCGATGATCAGCGCAAACATCGGCGCTGTGGCCGCTGTGATCGACAAAACACCTGCCGGCAATTCCACAGCCCCTATGTAGAAAAATACATCCGGCAAAAGCGCACCGAACATGGCCAAAGCCGTAAAGAGCATGAGATGCTGCCGCCCGAGCCGCACACGGGGGCGCGCCCGCCGGGTCAGGGAAATCGGGGCCAGCACGGCGACCACAACGACAAACTGCCAGAAAATCAGTCCGTAAGGTTCATGGCCCGTGCTCACCGCGATCTTGGCCAGCGGCAAGGTCAGGCCCCAGCCGATCCCCATGGCAAGCAGCACGAGAAACGGCACCACCCCCGTCATCAGGGCACCGCCTTGCTCAATCGTCCGCCCTCGCGGATCATCTCTACACGGCTCGCCTTGCCGGTCCGGTCATCGGTCTCGATGTAGAGCCCGCACAGCGTCGCCTCCTGCAGCGCGGGCGTGAACCGCGCCTTGGTCATACCGGTCACAAAGCGGCGCATCGGCTCTTCGCGGTCCATGCCGATCACGCTGAGGTAATCCCCGCACATGCCCGCATCCGCCTGAAACGCCGTGCCACCGGGCAGGATTTGTGCGTCCGCGGTGGGCACATGGGTGTGGGTGCCCACGACCATGCTCGCCCGTCCGTCACAGAAATGGCCCATCGCCATCTTCTCTGAGGTGGCCTCGCAATGCACATCAATCACCGCCGCCTGCACACCGCCGCCCAGACTGTGGGCCATCAGCACGCTGTCTATGGCGCTGAACGGATCGTCATAGGCCCGGCGCATGAACACCTGTCCCAAAACCTGGCCCACCAGCACCTTGCGGCCCCGGCTGGCGGTGAACACGCGAAATCCCTTGCCCGGCGCACCCTTGGCATAGTTCACAGGGCGCAGCACGCGCGGTTCGGTTTCGATGAACTGCATCATGTCTTTTTGGTCAAACGCATGATCGCCCAGCGTGAGGCAATCGACGCCCGCGTCGAGCAGCTCCTTGGCATGCGCCCCAGAAAGGCCCATGCCGCCGGTGGCGTTCTCGGCATTGACCACCACGAAATCGAGCGCCCAACTGGTTTTGAGGGATGGCAATCTCTCCGTGATGGCCTGCCGTCCGGCCCGACCCATCACATCGCCGAGAAACAAAATCTTCATGGACCGGACCTAGAGCCCGCAGCAACCGAGAGCAAGCAATATCGCAATTGTTGCAAGCGTGATTCAAAGGCGAAACTTTTCCTTTAACGCCGCCCAGGCCAGGGCATCGGCCGCATCAGGATCGTCCGGGGGCGCCTGGGGTGTTCCCCCGTGTAAAAGCGGCGCGAATTGAGCGGCTGCGCGTTTGAGATCCTCCTCAGATCCAAAAGCATGGCTGTTCTCGGACACGCCTTTACCGCTGTCATCAATTGTCTGACCCAAAATCCGTTCCATCCAATCCAGATCAGGCCGGTTCTTTTGCACCAATGCGTCGGTGATATCCCGCGCCAACGCAAAGCGTGGCCCGTCCACTTCGGTCAGTTTCGCTACGATCTTGTTGCGCGCCCGGTGTTGGAGTACCGTCGTGATCTCGGGTCGATTGCGCTGATAGCAATTGACCAGGGACGCGCCCGCGGCACTCAGCGTTGTGTTTTTCGGGGACACTCTGACTGTCACCTGTGGCCAACCCACCCATTGCTGGAAGTCCGTTGTTACATCGCCGCCAACCAGATGCTTGCGATCAAAAAGGCGCAGATGCACGTTCTCGCGGCCAAAAACCCGAAACAGCGGAGAGAACCGTCGCTTGTAGTTGGGCCATGCGACCTGAAACACGGGCTTCATCTTCATGATCTGTTGCGTCGCGCTGGTAATGTAGGCCGCCGGCGCACGCACGTACCCATACACCTCGATCCGGTCGAAATAGGGCTCAAACTCATCCTTCAGGCGCTGCAACACAACATCGCGTCCCTGTCCCGGAACACCCCCTGATGACAGCCATTCCCCTGAGATCACCAGTTCGCGCCGCCAAGACCATCTGAGCTGTCGGGCCACGCGCCGTTTGATCCGCGCAAGATGGCGTTCGCCCGTCTCACGAGAATGGCCCAGGATCAAAAGGTTCTTCGGTTGCTCCAGAACCGGACCAAACCACAAATTGCAAGGCAGGGAATGGTTCACGTCGATCATGTCCATCGGCCCGGCCGGCCCGCGACCCATCTGCGAAATGACCTCTTGCAGCGTGGTGGACCCTGTCTTGTGCATCCCCACATGCACGATCAACCGCTTGAATTTCTTGCCCATCAGAACGACCAGAACACCATGATGAGCGGAATAGACACCGCCACGATCAAAATCTCCAGCGGCAATCCTATGCGCCAGTAATCTCCGAATTGGTAGCCCCCGGGACCAAGGATCAGCGTGTTGTTCTTGTGCCCGATGGGCGTGAGGAACGCCGCCGAGGCCGCCACCGCGACAGCCATCAAAAACGGGTCCGCCGACACGCCCAGCGTGTTGGCCATCTGGATGCCCACGGGTGCCGCCACAATCGTCGTGGCGGTGTTGTTGAGGACATCCGAAAGCGTCATCGTCACCACCATCAGCAGCGTCAGAATGGCCCAGGCCGGCAGGCCCTCAGTCAGGGCCAAAAGCCCGCCCGCGATCAACTGCGTCCCGCCCACATCTTCCAGCGCCGCCCCCAGCGGGATCATCGACCCCAAAAGAACCACCACCGGCCATTCGATATGCGTATAAAGCTCACTCAGCGGCACGATCTGCGTCAGCACATAGGCCATCACCACGATCCCCAACGCCACCGGCAGATAGATCAGCCCAAAAGACGCCGCCGCCACAGCGGCCGCAAAAATCCCTATGGCCAGCCATGTCTTGGTGTTCTGCGTCACCGCCAGACCGCGATCGGCCAACGGCAAACAGCCCAGCCATTCGGTCACATCCGCGCCCCGGTCCTTGGGCACGAGCAACAGCAGAATGTCCCCCACCCGGATCTTGGTCTTGCGCACCTGGCTTGTGATCTTGCGGCCTTCGCGCGACAGCCCCATCAGCACCGAAGATTGCCGCCAATGCAGGCCCACGCTTTGCGCCGTGCTGCCGACCAGACGAGAGGTCTGCGGCACCACCACCTCGATGATGTCGATCCCGCGCCCTTCCGCCTTCAGCTTTTCCTCCCGCGCCCCTTCCGAGAAATTCAGTGAAAGTGCTGTGCGGAACTCATCCAGCGCATCCGGCTTGGCCTCCAGCACCAGCGCGTCACCGGCCCGGATTTCGCGGTTGATCGACGTGCCGTAGCGCCGCTTGCCATCCCGGATCAGACCGATGATCGCCACATCCGCCTTGTCCGCCACCTCTTCGAGCTCAATCAACCTTTTGCCGATCACCTTGGCGTCCCCCGGCACGGTCAGTTCCGCAATGTAGTCGGCGAAATCACCTTCGCCCAACGTGCTGTCCTCGCGCTGCGGAATAAGCCGCCAACCCACCAGTGCAATGAAAACAAGGCCCACTATCGCCGTCAAACCGCCCACCGGGGCGAAATCAAACATGCTGAACGGCTCGCCCAAGGCCTCTTCGCGGATGGAGGCGATGATGATGTTGGGGGGCGTCCCGATCAGCGTCGCCATACCCCCAAGGATCGTGGCAAAGCTCAGCGGCATCAGGCTCAGCCCCGCCGCCCGCTTGGCCTTGCGCGCGGTCTGAATGTCCACCGGCATCAGCAGCGCCAGCGCGGCCACATTGTTCATGAACGCCGACAAGACCCCGCCAATGCCACCCATGATGGTGATATGCGTGCCCAGGCTGCGCGTGCTGTCCACCAGCGTGCGGGTGATCAGATACACCGCCCCCGACCGCACCAGCCCCGCCGACACCACCAGCACGAGTGCCACAATGATCGTCGCGGGATGTCCAAACCCGCTGAACGTCTCTTCCTTGGGCACCACACCCAACACCACCCCGATCAAAAGCGCCGAAAACGCAATCACGTCATAGCGCAGCTTGCCCCACAAAAGCATGGCAAAGACCGCACCGAACAGCGTGAAGAGTATGATCTGGTCTGTCGTCATTTGCGGCCTTTTAAAACCTTTGTTCCCCGGGCACGAGAGGGAATTGAACCCACCCGCCGGACTGCTCTATAAGCGCATCAGGTAACGACGACTGAGAGGCACATCATGGCAGGCCATTCCAAATGGGCAAACATTCAGCACCGCAAGGGCCGTCAGGACGCCGTGCGCGCCAAGCTGTTTTCCAAGTTCTCCAAAGAGATCACCGTGGCCGCCAAGATGGGCGACCCGGATCCTGAAAAGAACCCCCGCCTGCGTCTTGCGATCAAAAGCGCGAAAGCCCAGTCGATGCCCAACGACAACATCGACCGCGCCATCAAAAAAGCCGCCGGTGGCGACAGCGAGGACTACGAGGAAATCCGCTACGAAGGCTACGGTCCCGACGGCGTGGCGATCATCGTCGAGGCGATGACCGACAACCGCAACCGCACCGCCTCCAATGTGCGCTCCACCTTCACCAAGCACGGCGGCAATCTGGGCGAAACCGGCTCCGTGGGGTTCATGTTCGACCGCAAGGGCGAGGTGACCTACCCGTCCGAGGTGGGCGATGCCGACACCGTCATGATGGCCGCGATTGACGCAGGAGCCGAAGATGTCGAAAGCTCCGAGGATGGCCACATCATCTGGTGCGCCGACACCGATCTCAATGATGTCTCCTCCGCGCTGGAGGCAGAGCTGGGCGAGAGCGAAAACACCCAACTCATCTGGAAACCCTCAACCTCCACCGAACTGGGCCTTGAGGCCATGCAAAAACTCATGCGCCTGATGGAGGCCCTCGAAGACGATGACGACGTCCAACGCGTCACCGCCAATTTCGAGGCCTCAGACGACGTGATGGCCCAACTCGCCGCAGAATAGCGTCGCCACCACCCCATCCGACAAAACCGTGGGCCCGGGGCGTTTGGGCACACGGCCGGCCTTACCGGGCGGTCAATTGGCCGATCACGCCGAACAGGCCTTGTCAGACGTGTTCGCCATTCTGCAAAGCGGCGCGGATTTGTCCACGACGCTCGACGCCCTGATCGACTTTGCCTGCGATGATCCGCGCATGAAGACCGGCTGCCTGTTCTACAAGATGCGCACGGGCAAACATCGGCTTGGGCCGAAAACACGGGCGCGGATCGATGAGATTGAGGCCGCAGCGGTGGCTGGCTATGCCGGATTTCTCGCCGCCCGCCATGCGGCGCAAGACTGGTCCGCGCCATGGCCGGTCGCAACGGCCGCGCATTACATCAGCGAACAGATCGCGTTGGCCTTCACGCAGCGGGCCTCTGGCGTTGAACCGGCCCGGATACGCACATTGCTGGTGGTGGCGTTTTCGGTCTTTCGACCCCAGTGCCGCCACCCTGATGACAGCCGCATCACACACTGAACCGATGCGCGACCACCGTCTCAGACGCGGGTGGCCAAACTGTCCTTCTTGGCCCGCAAGACACCCTCGGCGAATTGCATGAAGGCCTGCACCCGTGCCGTCCGCCGCAAATCATTATGCGTCAAAAGCCAGATGTCGCGGCTCTTCACCGGCGCGCGTGTTCCGACCCGCACAAGCCTGTCATCGGCCTCGCCAATGAAACAGGGCAGCACCGCAAGGCCCAATCCTTCCCATGCTGCCGCCTGCTGCGACGACAGACTGGGAAAAACACCCCAGATCGGGGTGTCAGGAAACTCTGATGACCGCACCCAATGCTCCGCGCCTCGCGGTCCACCGCCCCAACCCAGCCAACGATATGTCTGCGGATCACCGCGCAGATACGCGGGCGTGGCATAGGCGGTCTCCGTATAGGCAAACAGGCGTTTGCCGACCAGAGTATCGGGCGGATTGTTGTCCAGCCGAATGGCGAAATCCGCCTCACGCCGCGCCACATCACGGATCGAAAGCGACGTATCGAACCGAAGTTCGACAGACGGGTGCGCGCGCACGAAACGCGGCAGCTCGGGCATGAACAAAAGGGTCAAAAGCGGCTCAGGCATCGTCACGACCAAGGGGCCATCGAGTTCGTTATCAAGTCCGGCGATGCTGCGCTCGACATCGATCAGGTCCGTGCCAAACCGGTCTGCCACACGGTAAAGCTGTTCGCCCGCCAAGGTCAGCAACAACCCGTCCGGTGTGCGATTGAACAGGTTCGTCCCAAGGGTTGTTTCCAAGGCTTCAATCCGTCGTCCGACCGTCGTGTGATGAACCCCCAACGCCGTGCCCGCGGCCCGCACCGTCTTGTGCGCAACGACGGCGCGCAGGGTCTTGATGTCTTCCCAGTCCAAAGGCAACTCGCATTTTTGCACCAATCTGATGCCAATACGCTACGTGAAATTGCACTTAAGCACCAGTACATTGGCCCTGATACACCGCACAAGGCCGTATGAATGCCGTTAATCACTCAGTTTGAACGCCCCGCTGGCCCAGACCAAAGCCACCAGGCCAACCAACAGGGCCAACCAAAAGGGCTCACCCGTTCTTTGCGCGTCTTCCAAGGTGACCCGCTGACCCAAGGCATCTCGGCGATGACCATGCCCATGCCCACTCGATCAACCCGCTGCACCCGTCTTCGCGTCCTGAAGAAGGAACCGCATCCATGAACGAAACTGCCTTCAAAATTCGCTTCGGACGCCGGGCCCTCGTCACCGGCGCCACCTCCGGAATAGGCCGCGAATTTGCCGATCAGTTGGCCGCGCTCGGGGTCAATCTCTTGGTGGTCTCCCGGCGCCAAGACGCGCTCGATGACATGGCACAGACGCTGACGGAAAAGGCCGGGATCGAGGCGCGCACGCTCGCGCTCGGCGCCCCGGAGTTTCTCGCGTCTTTGCTGGCGGCTGTTGACGATCCCGACATCGGGCTTTTTGTCTCCAACGCAGGCGCTGACCACGGGGGCGCTCTGTTGCGCATTCCGCGCGCGCCCCTGCGGGCGATGCAGCGCCCCAATGCGGCGTCTCGTCTTGACGTGGTTCATGGCTTTGGCACGCGCTGTCTGGACCGTCGCAAAGCCATGGGACTGATCTGTGTCTCGTCCACCGCCAGCCCTCAGGCCACCCCGCTTGTGGCCAACTATGCAGGCGCCAAGGCCCTTTGTGATGACCCTCGACGCAGCCCTCAACAGCGAATTGCAAGGCGCCCTCATGAAAAAGGCCGCCCCCGACCGTCTGAAAATCGAACCCCGCACCGGAAGTGAAAGGACCTGCAATGACCCTCAAAACCCTGCTGACTGCGTTTGCGCTGTGCATGGCTTGCCTGCCAGCCGTCGCACAAACACCGGCCCCGGACCCGCGCATCGCGATCAAGGCCCCACAGGCCTCCAACCACGTCATCGTCAACGGATCGCGAATGCATTACCTGTCCGCCGGGTCCGGCGATCCGATCGTGTTCCTGCACGGCCAGCCGACCTCGTCTTACCTGTGGCGCAACGTGATGCCCTTCCTCGAGGATCAGGGTCAGGTGATTGCGCCTGACCTGATCGGTTTTGGGCAATCCGACAAGCCCGATCTCGATTACACGTTCCAGGATCACTACGCGCATGTCGACGGCTTCATGACGGCGTTGAACCTGACCGATGTCACGCTGGTGATCCATGACTGGGGCTCGGCTCTGGGCATCGCTTGGGCGCGGCAGAACCCCGACCGGGTGCGCGCCGTGATCTTCATGGAGGCGCTGGTCCCGCCGGTGTTCCCAATGCCAAGCATCGAGGCGTTTGGCCCCTATGCCGATACCTTCCGCGCCTTCCGTGATCCGCAGACCGGTCCCGACCTCTTGATGGCGCAAAATGTCTTCATCGAACAAATCCTGCCGTCGTCCATACTGCGCCCCTTGCGCCCCGAGGAAATGGACAGCTACCGCGCGCCTTTTCTGGATCCTTCCAAACGGCGCCCGCTGCTCATGTGGCCCAACGAATTGCCCATCGCCGGGGAACCGGCCCGCAATCTCGCGGTGTTTGAAGACAACACCGAATGGTTGACCACGTCGCAGACACCCAAACTGCTGATCTACTTTGATCCCGGCGTGTTGATCCCGCCTGACGTGGCCCGCTGGATCGCTGCCAACTTCGCCAACACGGACATTCGATTTGGCGGTGCAGGCCTGCATTTCGTGCAGGAAGATCAACCGGTGGCCATCGGACGCATCAGCTCCGATTGGCTGGTCGGGCTCGCTGCTGAATGAACACCCACTGCGGCCGGGCGCGATCCGGGCCGCACCCCCTGCTTTGGATAAACGGACAACACCATGACCTTCATCCCCGCTCTCATCGCTTTCGGCGTCATCACCTTGGCGGCCTTGGCGATTGAGGTCCTGTTCACCTACGCGACCCAGGGCATCGGCTTCGGGTTTTCGTCAAACCGCCCAATCGTCGAGAAATCCGCCCTTGGACTGCGTGTTCAGCGCGCCTACCAGAACCAGGTCGAAAGCGTGGCCTACATCGTGCCGCTTCTGATCGCGGGTCATCTGTCCGGACTGACAGGGCCCATGGTGGAACTTGTCGTTCTGGCGATCATTGCCGGGCGCACGGCTTTCATGCTGCTCTACTACACAGGTCTGCCCTTCCTGCGCATCCTGGGGTTCGTTGGCGGGTCGATGGGCTCCATGATGCTGGCCTATTTCCTGCTGACCATGCCATCGGTCTGACCATGATCTTGCCTGTCTGTCGCGCACCCAGCCGTTCAAGCGCGCCAAGCTTGGTCCGCGACGGTGGCAACAAGAACGTCACGGACGGGATGCGCGCATCCGCCTTTGCAAACGCCATCGCCTGTCGTGTAGTCCGCAGGCCAAGCCCGAAGGCCTCAGGTCTCAACACCAGACCAAAATCCCAAACCTTCGCTTCCTTTTGAAATCCACCCCATCCGATGTGGCGCTCACCCGCTGAACTCGCCCAGTGCCCCACGCCATCTCTCGACAAGCAGGCCCCCTTGTGAGCCACGAAACGCCACGGTCTGCATATCCCACGCACCCGTCAAAAGCGGCACATGCGCCGCAATCTCGGTGGGCGCGACCTGCGTCAACCGGACAAATGTGATCTCGTCTCGCACCGGTTTCTCCTGCCGCACATGGCGTTGCTCACGGCCCGCTCATTGCACCAATCTGTGCATGCGGCGCCACAGGTATATCATGCCAACATTCGTCGTGATCACCTGAAGTTCCGCGTCCGCGAAATACACCGCCTCGCTTCAGGCACATCGCCGCGCGATCAAGGTGGCGGCAGGGCCGTAGCACGGAAGAACCCGCACGTCACAGACCATCGCCTGCTCTAGCCCCGCTTTGACCGCATCTATGCTCAAAAACCGACCGGTCCTTCGCAGGCAAAGACCCCGGCACATAACCCAGTCGATCACATCACGCGCGGGCCTCTGGGCGCAGAACGTCAGACACAAGGCCCCGCCGGGCCGCAAGACGCGGCACAGTTCGCGCAAGGCATCACAGGGCTGAGGCACCGTTTCAAGCACCCAAGCGCATGTGACAATGTCAAACCGTGACGCCTCAAAGGGCAACGCCTCCAGACACCCCAGCGATCGGCGCACCGACATGTCCGCACATTGCGCCAGCATGGCCTCCGACGGATCCAGCAAAGTGATCTGGCTGGCCTCGATCCCGTCCGAGAGCAACCGGCGCGCCATGCGCCCGGTGCCACAGCCCGCATCCAGCAGCGTCATGTCCGGCGTCATTGCAACCCGCAGCGCCGCCTCCAGCGCGGCCTGCGCTTCACCGCCTGCAAACCGCAACCAGCGGGCGTGCAGGTGATCGTATATCGGGGCCAATCGGTCGTAGGCGTGGATCATCGCATCGTCGGTCTGGGCCGCCCGACGCGTGCGGGCGCTGTGCGTCGCCTGCGGGTACGGGGCCATCTGTGCCAAGCTGTTCATGTCAGTGAGGTATCCGTCTGAAAACGCTGTGGGGCAGGGGGGCTGGCCCCGACTGCGATCTCACGGCTTATCTTCATGTGCGGCAAAACAGTCGATGGCCCAAAATCGGACAACAGCCATGCGTGAATGCATAGCCCTGTCACCGCCAGCAAAGGGTGCGATCCGCGCGCGCACGCCACCGGCTGGCCCTGCCGCCTGCAACTCTGCGGGCTCAAATAGCCCCTCGACAAGCCCATGCCCGACGCGGTTAATGCCCGCATGACCGCACCTCCTCAAAGCCCGCTTCTCGGCATCTTCTGGATGCTTCTGACGGGCGTGTGTTTTGTCGCCGTCACCGCCCTTGTCAAAGTGCTCGGCACCCGCATTCCCGCACCCGAGGCGGCGTTTTTGCGCTATGCGCTGGGCCTTGTTTTTCTGCTCCCCTTCCTCGGCACGCTGCGTGAAACCAAACTCGACCGCGCGACATGGATGCTCTTTGGCTGGCGCGGCGTGGCCCACACGCTCGCGGTCACGCTTTGGTTTTTCTCCATGGCGCGCATTCCCATCGCTGACGTCACCGCGATGAACTATCTTTCGCCCATTTACGTCACGCTCGGCGCGGCGCTTTTCTTGGGCGAACGTCTGGCCGCGCGTCGCATCATTGCGGTGCTGGTGGCCTTGCTCGGTGCCCTCATAATCCTGCGCCCGGGGATAAGAGAGGTGGGCCCAGGCCACATAGCGATGATCTTCACCGCCATCCTCATGGGCGCGTCCTACCTCATGGCCAAAATCCTGTCAGAGCGGTGCAGCGCGGCAGTGGTGGTGGCGCTGTTGTCAATCTCCTGCACCGTAGGCCTCGCCCCTCTGGCCGCGCTCAACTGGGTGACACCCACGCTTTGGGAACTGACGATCCTGATGGGCGTGGCGACCATGGCCACCGCAGGCCACTACACCATGACACTGGCCTTCCGTGCCGCGCCCCTGACCGTCACCCAACCGGTCACCTTCCTGCAACTGGTCTGGGCCGTGACCCTGGGCGTGGTGGTCTTTGGCGAACCGCTCGACCCGTTCGTGATCCTGGGCGGGGTGATCATTGTGGGCTCTGTCAGCTTCATCAGCTGGCGCGAGGCCGTGCTCAAACGCAAAGCCATCACACCCAACGTCACAGCCACCAAAGTCTGAGCTTCGCAGCATCGCTTTTCCTCGCTAAGCTGAAACCGAAGGGAGATCCAAATGAAACAAACTGCCGCCATAGGTTTCGTCGTCACGCTCCTGCCAGGGGCGGCCTTCGCCGGGCTCGAGATCTGCAACCAAACAGCTGTGAAACAGGCCATCGCGATCGGCTACCAGACAGACGGCGAATGGGTCTCCGAAGGCTGGTGGACCATCCCGGCGGGCGAGTGCAAGGACCCCGTCGCGGGCGATCTCAAAACGCGCTACTACTATGTCCACGCCGACGCCTCGGGCCGCGTCCACAACGCGGAGCGCTACACCTTCTGCACCCAATCAGACGTGTTCACCATCGTGGGCGATGAAAACTGCGCCGCGCGCGGGTTTGAGACCTCGACCTTCGCCCAGATCGACACGGGCGAGACCGCCACCCATCACACCCACACCATCGTTGAGGCCGCCGTCAAAAAAGACAGCGGGCAAAAGCCACGGCAGACCGAAAAGGCCACCGCCAGCGGCCTCACCCGCGGCCAGCACGGTGAACCCTATCTCGACCGACTGATGTTTCAGACCTGCGATGTGATCGACGGGGTCGAGGCCTGCAGCTTTGTGGGCAAGGGCTGGCTGTTTTACGCCTTCTACGACGATCCCACGCCCGCCTCCTACCTGCGCCAGTTCGAAAGCATGGCGCCCAACACCCCGGTCACGGTCACGGGCGATCTGATCGCTTATGGCGAACGCGTCGCGGAACTGGCCATCACGGATCTCCAACCCCTTTGGGGGCAAGACCCCTACGCCCAGATCAACAGCGATCTGCAGGGCGATTGGGTCCTCAACGATGATCCCAATGACACGATGTTCATCTTCGGTTCACAGATGCACAGCTATTACAAAGGCGACCTGACCGACAGCTACCTGCTGAGCATTCAACCAGAGTGCCCAGACAGCGCAGGTGCGGGACCGGTCATGGTGCAAACGTCGATGACTTACGGGGATGAATATTGCTATCTTTTCGACACTCTGGCGGGCGGTTGGATGGACCTGATCTTCATGGGACATGAGGCGCTGATCAGCTACCGCAAGGTGAACTGACGGATGCACCGCGCGCTGCCGCTGATCCCGCTGATCCCTTTGTGCCTCATGGCCGGTCCCGCGCTCGCGGGGCTCGAGATCTGCAATGCCACCGGTGAGGAACAAAGCGTCGCCATTGGCCACATGGTCGATGGCATCTGGACGTCTGAGGGCTGGTGGAACGTCGCAGACGGCGCTTGCGAATGGCCCATCGAAGAGGCGCTTCTCAACCGCTACTACTACTACCGCGCCGAGGTGCCGGGCGGCACATTTGACGATGACGGCTACCTCTTTTGCGTCACCGGCCGCGCCTTCACGATCTCTGAACAAGATGGCTGTCAGGCGCGTGGCTACGAGGCCGCAGGCTTCGCACTGATCGATTCCGGCCCCACCGCCACGCATTTCAAACTCACGCTCGTGCCGCCAGAGGGCGCGCGCTCCGACATCTCAGATGCGCCGGCAAAATCCGGCACCAACGCCTCTGAAGGCTCCCGCGATCTGTCCCAAAAGGCCGGTATGCCCCCACGCCCCGACGACGCCCGCTTCACCCGGCGCAGCCACATAGGCCCCGAAAGCTGGAACGGTGGCTTCGCCCCGCCCACGCCCTAGCGATACCGCTGACAGGTCCCACTTTCGATCATCATTCGACCCAGATCGCGCCCATCGCTCAACCGACAGCTCCCGATCTCGCGGTCATAGCTCTGCCGCCCCGCCAAATCACAGGTCACCTGCGCGCCCTCGGCCAACCGCTTCATACGCAGCGTCGCGGCATCCCCCGCCTTGGTGCCCCGCTCGGTGCAATCCAACTCGCGAAATCGGATCGCGACGGCACCCACTTCAATCGTGTCCCCGTCCCGCACATGGGTCACACGTCCCTCGATCTGCGGCACGGACGCACTGGCGCTGTCCATCACCCGTTCAATGCGCGGGGCAAACGCACCCAGCACAGCCAGAACAACCGCGCCCGTCACCACCGCCCTGCGGCCGCGCCGCCGGTATCGTCGCAAGGAAAAAAGACTGTTCCGCCGAAGTCCCATGATCAAATGCTACCCCCGCTTTGAGGCCGAATTGGGACCCCAAACGAAAAACCCCGGCCATTGGCCGGGGTTCCTCATCACCTGATGAACAGGTGGTCTTTTATGCCATCGACCAGCGCTCTGCCCAGCGGGCGCCGTCCACGTCCCAGTTGCTGCCCATCACCTCGGGCGTCACAACCTTGTCGTTGGTGGCGAACACGAAGTCGTTGAACATCGGCACCACGGACCCGCCTTCGGTCGCGCAAAGCATCTGCATCTCATGGTACATCTCGCGACGCTTGTCGGTGTCCAGCTCGGCACGCGCCTTGACCATCAATTCGTCAAAACGCTCATTGCACCAGTAGCTCTCGTTCCAGGACGCTCCGCACTTGTAGGCGGTGGCGAACATCTGGTCTTCCACAGGGCGGCCGCCCCAATACGAAAAGACCATGCCCTTTTTCATCCACACGTCGGACCAGTAGCCGTCATTGGGCTCCCGGATAACGTTGAGGTTGATACCACCGGCCTTGGCAGAGTTCTGGTAAAGAACCGCCGCATCGACCGCACCACCGAACGCGGCATCAGACGCGCTGATGTCGATGTCGATGCTGTCCAGACCCGCCTGCTTGAGGTAGAACTTCGATTTGTCCGGATCGTAGGCAATCTGCTCCAACTCGTTGTTGTAATAGACCTGACCTGCCCCGATCGGGTGGTCATTGCCCACAGAGCCGTAGCCGAACAGGATCTTCTCGACCATCTCTTCGCGGTTGATGCCGTATTTCAGTGCCTGACGGATATTGTTGTCGCTGAACGGCGCGATCTTGGTGTCCATCGGAATGGTGTAGTGGGCATTGCCCGACACCGATTTGATGTTCACGCCTGTGTTGCGTGCGAGCAGACCAACGGTCTTGAGGTCCAGACGGTCGATCACGTCCACATCGCCGGACACCAGCGCGGTTGTCCGCGCGTTCAGGTCCACCAGTGAGATCATCTCGATGCTGTCGAAGAAACCGACATCATCGCGCCAGTGGTTCGGGTTGCGCTCGAAAGAGGCCTGCACACCGAAATCGATGCTCTTGAGAATGTAGGCGCCACACCCGTCACCGGACTGCCAGTCAATGCTGTCGCCTTCGGCCTTGCAGATCGGAATGTGATAGTCGGTGAGGATGAACGGGAAGTCGGCATTGCCGCCATCGAGCGTGAACACGATGGTGTCGTCGCCGTCTGGTTTCATGTCGACAATCGGCGCCACGATAGGACCGGCCGCCGAAGTGGAGCCTTCCCCGCGGTGGAAGTTCACGGATGCGATGACGTCGTCAACCGTCACCTCTTTGCCGGAATGGAACGTCACGCCCTTGCGCAGCTTGAACCGCCACTCGGATGCATCCGCAGACGCCTCCCAGCTTTCGGCCACGTTCGGAACCATGGACCCGTCAGGCCCCACTTCCACGAGGTAGCCGTGCATAGCGAACGCCATTTCGATCGTGAAACCGTTCTCCCAGGTGCCCGGGTTCATGGTGTCGGTGGTTTGACCATGCGCCTTGCCGACGCGAATATGTCCACCGCGCTTGGGCGCGGCAATGGCCGCCCCGCCCATGGGCAATGTTGCGGCAACAGCGGTCGCCGCAGTGGTTTTCAGAAATCCACGGCGGTCAAGCATCCCGCCTTTGATAAGTGCCATGTTGGTAGTCTCCCTGTTATCTTGGGTTTATGAGGGCGCGTTTAAGTCCCAGTAGCAGAGTACTGCCGTGCCAATGTGTCAGGCAAATGAATTATGTGCTGGCCGGGTCCCCGGCACCCTTTCCCAAGCAAAGCGTATTATGACGGGGTTTGCGGGCGCAACGCCTATTATCAATTTCTTACTTTTCGAAACAAAGTTGCGAACACGTGATTCGCACAGCCCCGCGAGGCGCGCCCGAAGGAAGCGATGAGCCCCCGCTTGCACAAACCCCGCACCCCACAGTAGCCTGCGCCCATGACCACGCCCCAAGACGCCCTCGCCAAAGCCCTGTCGCTGTCGTGCTTTGCCGCACCCCAGGATGCCCGCCTGCTCGAAGGCGGGATCACCAACCACAACGTCCGGCTCCAGGATGGTGGCCGCGACTATGTGGTGCGCCTTGGCGATGACATCTCTGAACACATGGTGCTGCGCTGGAATGAACTGTCCCTCAGCCGCGCCGCCCACGCCATCGGTCTTGCGCCCGCGGTCATCCATTCAGAGCCCGGCGTGCTGGTGCTCGATTATGTGGACGCAAGCCCGCTCAACGCCGAGGACCTGCACGATCCCGAAACGCTCTTTCAAACCGTGGACCTGATCAAAACCCTCCACACCGACGGCACGCACGCCCTGCGCGGCCCGGTGCTCAGCTTCTGGGTCTTTCATATCCTGCGCAGCTACGCGGGCTTTTTGCAGGCCAACGGCTCCGCCCACGTCTCCGCGCTGCCCGGCCTGCTCGAGGATGCCGCAACCCTAGAGGCCCGCGTCGGCCCGGTTGACATCGTTCTGGCCCATAACGACTTGCTGCCCGCCAATATCCTGCGCGGTGCGGACCGGTTCTGGCTCATCGACTGGGAATATGGCGGGCTCGGCTCGCCGCTCTTTGATCTGGGCGGTCTGGCCACCAACGCAGCCCTGCCGCAAGAGGCTGAGGCGGCCATGCTCACCCAGTATTATGGCACGGCCCCCGATGGCGACCTCTGGCACAGCTACCAGGCGATGAAATGCGCCTCTCTCTTGCGCGAAACCATGTGGAGCATGGTGTCAGAGATCACCTCAACTCTGGATTTCGACTATTCCGGCTACACCGCCGAAAACCTCGCGGCCTACCGCAGCGCCTTTTCCAACCTCTAATCCAACCTCTAAGACCGGGCGCGCGCCCCGCCTCACCCTCACCCTCATTCTCACTGCGGCGCCACTTCCACCATCACCTCGTTGCGCCGCAAGAACGCCGGGGTGAACGGGTCATTGTAATAGGCAAACTCGACCTCGCCCAAAGGCGTCAACCCGCGCGCGGCCACCCATTCGGTCAGCGCCCGCGCATGGCTGTCAAAGCGTGCATCCGTCCACCGCCCGGAGAATTTCACCGCCGCCATCCGGCGCGGCGGGATGTCCACCAGCGTCACATCCCCCGCCGGTGCCGGCAAATCCGCCACCGTGCGCCCCTCTGGCATGATGAACGACACCACCCAGCCCCGGTCACTTTGTTCCTGCGTCACCGGCGCGGTCATCGCGATCTTCTCGCCCGGGCGCGATTTGGCAAAGATATACCCCGCCAACGGCGAAAACGCCTGCCGCACCGCCGCGCCACGCCCGCCCGGCCGGGCCACCTGGGCCGCCACCAGCGCGGGATACTGGCGCAGCTCGAAATTCCCCTGCGCCACCTCAACAGTATAGTCGGGCGTTTCCACATCCTGAGAGGCCGCCCAAACCCGCGCGCCCCCCACCACGGCCGCCACTGTGACAACAACAGCCGCCGCAATCAGAACTTTACCCATTGTGATCTCCTTTACTCTCTGCAACCTAAAGCGCTGAGGCCGCGCTTCAATCGCGCAGGCATCAGGTGGCACATATCCGAAAGGGACCAGCATGACGAAAACCGGTATCATGATCTGCGGCCATGGCAGCCGCGCGAAATCCGCGGAAGAGGAATTTGCCCTTCTGGCCAAAGGCATGCGCGCCCGCTATCCCGATATCCCCGTCGAATACGGCTTTCTCGAATATTCCGCCCCCAACATCCACATGGGGCTCGACCGCCTGCGCGATGCGGGCGTGGACGAGATTGTCGCCGTCCCCGGCATGCTCTTTGCCGCCACCCACGCCAAGAACGATATCCCTTCGGTCCTGACCACCTACGGCGAGAAAAACCCTGGCCTCACCATGCGCTACGGCCGCGAACTGGGCCTCCACGACCAGATGATCGCGGCCTTTGAGGCGCGCATCCTGCAGGCCCTGGGCGTGGATCACGTCCACGCAGGCGATCTGTACGACACCATGCTGGTCGTTGTGGGCCGCGGCACCTCCGACACGCTGGCCAACGCAGAGGCCGCGCGCCTCACCCGCATCATCACCGAAAACCTCGGCTTCGGGTGGTCCGAAACCGTCTATTCCGGCGTCACGTACCCCTCCGTTGGCCGCGGCCTCGAAATGGCGCTCAGGCTGGGCTACAAGAAAATCGTCGTCGCCCCCTACTTTCTGTTCTCGGGCAAGCTCATCGACCGGATCTACAACTACGTGGACCGCGTCGCCGAAACCGCCCCCGACGTGACCTTCCTAAAGACGCATTACCTCGCCGATCAGGACCACGTGCTCGACACCTTCGTGGAGCGCGTCCGAGAGGCCCAAGCCGGCAGCCTCAGCGACAGCGTCGATCTCATGGCCTCTTTCAAGGACCGTCTGGCCAAAGGCGAGGTCGACGTCCACCACCACCACGCCGAATTCCGCGACCCGCTGGATGACGAGGCGGAGGGCGCCCACGATCACGATCACAGCCACGATCACTCTCACGGCCACTCTCACAGTCACGGACACGGCCACAGTCACTCTCACAGTCACGGCCACTCCCACGGCGTCTACAAACACATCGCCCACCC
>JBCBWJ010000200.1:0-5977 GCA_039817165.1 Pseudomonadota bacterium
ATCACCTAACCCTGCCTGAAATCAGAGATTTCAACAGGTTAGGTGATACTTGATGGCTCAGATTATTTGCATTTCGCTCTAAATGACTGCGGGGCCCGTCTTGAGGGCCCCGCAGCATCTTTATCCGCCGAAATCATCCAGCATGATGTCTTCACGATCCACACCCAGATCCAAGAGCATGTTCGTGCAAGACTGGTTCATGATGGGCGGACCGCACATGTAGTATTCGCAGTCTTCTGGCGCGGGGTGATCCTTGAGGTATTCCTCATAGAGCACGTTGTGGATGAAGCCGGTGTAACCGTCCCAATCATCCTCGGGCATCGCATCCGAAAGCGCCACGTGCCATTCGAAGTTGTCGAACTGTTCATCCAGCTCGTCAAAATCCTCGACAAAGAACATCTCACGCTTGGACCTCGCGCCATACCAGAACGTGATCTTCCGGTCGCGGTTCTTGAGGCGCTTGAGCTGATCAAAGATATGGCTGCGCATGGGGGCCATGCCCGCACCACCGCCGATGAAAACCATCTCTTTTTGCGTGTCACGTGCGAAGAATTCACCGAACGGACCAGAGATCGTGACCTTGTCACCCGGTTTGAGATTGAAGATATAGCTCGACATCTGGCCGGGCGGGATACCCTGAGAGCCCGGCGGCGGCGAGGCCACACGCACGTTGAGCATGATCAGGCCTTTTTCCTCGGGGTAGTTCGCCATGGAATAGGCCCGTTCGATCCCCTCGGGCACCACGGATTTGTACTGCCACAGGTTAAACTTGTCCCAGTCTTCGCGGTACTCTTCTTCCACGTCGAATTCGGAGTACTCGACCGTGTGCGCAGGCGCCTCGATCTGAATGTAGCCACCGGCGCGGAAGTTCACATCCTCCCCTTCGGGCAGTTCCAGCACGAGGTTCTTGATGAAGGTCGCGACGTTTTCGTTGGACCGCACAGTGCATTCCCACTTTTTCACGCCAAAGACTTCCTCGGGCACCTCGATCTTCATGTCCTGCTTCACAGCCACCTGACAGGAAAGACGATCCCCGCAGGCCGCTTCCCGCTTGGTGATGTGACCTTCTTCGGTGGGCAGGATCGACCCGCCCCCTTCGTGGATTTTCACCTTGCACTGCGCGCAAGTGCCACCACCGCCACAGGCGGAGGGCACAAAGAGTTGCTGCTCCGCCAGCGTCTGCAATAGCTTGCCACCCGCAGGCACGGAGATGGTTTTTTCACCGTTGATCTCAATCTCCACATTGCCCGATGACACAAGCCGAGACCGCGCCATGAGGATGACCGTGACAAGTGCGAGCACGATCAGAGTGAAGAGTAAGATCCCAAGGCTGAATGTCGCCACGTCTTTAACTCCTTACAGTTTCACGCCAGAGAATGACATGAAGGCCAGGGCCATGAGCCCCGCCGTGATGAAAGTGATCCCGAGGCCCTGAAGACCGTCGGGAATGTCAGAGTATTTCAACTTTTCACGCACGCCAGCCATAGCCGTAATCGCCAGCGCCCAACCGAACCCCGATGACACACCATATGTGAGCGATTCCGTGAAATTGTAGTCCCGCTCGACCATGAAGAGCGACCCACCAAGGATGGCGCAATTCACCGTAATGAGCGGCAGGAACACACCCAACGCGTTGTAGAGCGGCGGGAAGTACTTATCGAGAACCATCTCGAGGATCTGCACCAAGGCAGCAATCACCCCGATGTACGAGATGAGTCCAAGGAACGTGAGATCCACATCCGGGAACCCGGCCCAGGCCAATGCGCCCGGGGCCAAGAGATAACCCAGGATCAGGTTGTTGGCCGGCACCGTGATCGACTGAACGATCATCACCGAGATGCCAAGGCCGATGGCCGTGGCGATCTTTTTGGACACCGCGATGAAGGTACACATGCCAAGGAAGAAGGACAGCGCGAGGTTCTCGACGAAAATCGCCTTGACCGCAAGGGAGAGGAGTTCTTCCATCAGTGCGCCTCAACCGTTTGAATTTTGTATTCGCGCTCTTCGACCTGTTCAGGCTTCCAAGAACGGAAGGCCCAGATGATCAGACCGATGATGAAGAAGGCGGATGGCGGCAGCAGCAACATGCCGTTGGGCACATACCACCCACCGTTGTTCACCGTCTCCATGAGTGTGAACCCAAAGAACGTGCCAGAGCCAAAGATCTCGCGGATCACAGCCACCAGCATCAGGATCAGACCGTATCCAAGCCCGTTGCCCACCCCGTCCACGAAGCTGGCAAAGGGTGGGTTCTTCATGGCAAAGGCCTCAGCCCGGCCCATGACGATGCAGTTGGTGATGATAAGACCCACAAAGACCGACAGCGTTTTGGAGATCTCGTAGGCATAGGCCTTGAGGATCTGATCCACCATGATCACAAGGCTCGCGATGATGACCATCTGCACGATGATCCGGATCGATCCGGGGATCTGGCTTCGGATCATCGAGATAAACATCGACGAAAAGCCCGTGACGAAGATCACGGCGAGCGCCATGACAAACGAAACCTGCAAAGAGGAGGTCACCGCGAGGGCCGAACAAATCCCGAGCACCTGCAGGGTGATCGGGTTGTTGTCGACCATGGGATCGACCAGCATTTTACGATAGGTCTGGGCCATCAGATCCCTCCTGTCTTGAGGTTGTCGAGAAATGGCGAGTAGCCTTCTTCCCCCATCCAGAACCGGACAAGGTTGTCCACGCCCACCGAGGTCAGCGTTGCACCCGCAATTGCGTCAATGTGATAGTCATCGCCCTGCGGCGGGGCAGACTTGGCGACGGTGATGGCAAGGTCGCCATCCTCATCCTCAAGCTTTTTGCCGTTCCACTGCGACTTCCAGCGTGGGTTGTCGACTTCCGCACCCAGCCCCGGCGTTTCCGCGTGACTGTAGAACTGAAGACCGTAGATCTCGTTTCCGTCCTCCTCCACGGCGATATAGCCATAAAGCGTGGACCAAAGACCGTAGCCATGAAGCGGAAGAATGGCCTTGTCGAGCGACCCATCTTCGTTGCGCAACAGATACACCGTGCGGTGCGTGGCCTTGCGCCCGATGCCCGCCGGGTCGTCTTCCAATTCCACGGATGTGGCAGGGTCATCCGCCGCAGCCAGGTCGTCGAAACTGGACGGATCGTACTGTTCCGAAAACTGCCCGGTCTCTAGTTCCAGCACATGCGGCTCGAACGCATTGAACGCCTCGACCACGTCAACCTCGGGGTCGTAAACGCCAGCGACCTGCAAAATGTTGATTTGCTTGTCCTTGAGCTGGTTGACCTCTTGCACCGGCCGCAGGGACACGGCGACTGAGGACACCACCATCGATGCCATAAGGCATATGCCCACCGCCACGAAAAGGGTTTTCCCGATGCTGTCCGGAGGGGCCGCGAGAAAGCGGCCAATCGGGCCTTTTTTGGTGTCCGGTGTGTCGTCCGGCATTTGATCGTCAGGCATGTCGTTTGGCCCTGCGTTTGATATTGGACTGGACCACGAAGTAGTCGATCAGCGGTGCGAAGACGTTCCCAAACAAGATGGCCAGCATCATGCCTTCTGGGAAGGCCGGGTTGATCACGCGGATCATCACCACCATGAAGCCGATCAGGAGACCATAGTAGAACCGACCCAGATTTGTGTGTGATGCGGACACCGGTTCCGTCACCATGAAGACGAGACCGAACGCGTAACCACCCACCACGAGATGCCAATACCACGGCATCGAGAACATCGGATTGGTGTCTGATCCTATCAGGTTCAACAGGGCGGAAAATCCTATCATCCCGACCAGACAGCCCACCACGAGCCGCCAATTGGCGATCCTGGTTGTCAACAGGAAGGCGAGACCGAACAGCGCCGCCAGCGTTGAGGTTTCGCCGAAACTGCCCGGCACCATGCCGAAGAAGGCGCTCGACCAGTCCATCCCGTACGAGGCCAAGTTCTGGTAGCCTTCAGAGGCGCTGATGGCCAAGGCCGTGGCGCCTGTGTAGCCATCCACCGGCACCCAGACCGCATCGCCGGACATCTGCGCGGGATACGCAAAGTAAAGAAACGCACGCCCTGTCAAAGCCGGGTTAAGGAAGTTCTTGCCCGTGCCGCCGAACACCTCTTTGCCGATCACGACACCGAAGATGATGCCAAGCGCCACTTGCCACAGCGGCGTGCTGGCCGGCAGCGTGAGCGTGTAGAGCATGGATGTGACGAGGAACCCTTCATTCACTTCGTGGCGGCGGATCGTGGCGAAAATCACTTCGCAGATACCGCCCGCTACCAGCGTCGTGATGTAGATCGGTATGAAATACAGCAACCCGTGGAAGAAGTTCGCAAGCGGATTGGCCGCGTTGAACCCGATACCAGCCGTCTCGATGATCCACGCCCGCCAGCCGCTCGCACCAAACTCCGCAATCGCGGCGTTGGTGTGCAGCCCGGTGTTGTAACAGCCCATGATGATACACGGCACCGTTGCCAGCACCACGTATGTCATGATCCGCTTCATATCGATGTAAGATCGCGCATGCGGCGCGACCGTGGTCACCGTTTTCGGCGTATACAGAAAGCTTTCCACCATCTCGTAGAGGGGGAAATACCGCTCATATCGTCCGCCTTTCTCAAAAGCCGGTTCGATGCGGTCAAAGAAGCTACGCAGACCCACGTCTACCCCTCCTTCTCAATTTTACTCAGGCAATCCCGAAGCGCTATGCCGTATTCATACTTCGCGGGACAAGCAAAGCCAACCAATCCGAGATCCTCTTCATCCAATTCAAGCGCGCCCAAAAGCTGCGCCTGGTCTGTGTCCATAACAAGCAAAGAACGTAAAAGTTGTGTTGGCAGGAAATCCTGCGGCATCAATTTTTCGAACGTTCCGATGGGCACCATGGCCCGTCTGCCGCCGTTCAGGTTCGACGTCAGGTCGTATAATTTCTTTGTCAGGGCCGACCCCAACACCGGCTGAACCGCGTATTTCGTGCGCATGGGTCTGATCCAACCCATTGGAATCTGTTCTTTATCTTCCTCGATCAGGGTGATCTGACGCGCATAACGACCAAGGTAGGCATCCGTCCCCGACCCCATGCGCCCGCTCAGGATAGAGCCGGAAATCAGCCGAAGCGGGCTGTCACCGGCCACTTCGTTTTCTGTCATCTGAAGCATCGACGCTCCCGCGGGAACACGCATCAGGCGGGGGTTTGCAGCACGCGGGCCGGTGATCGCGATCACCCGCTCTGCGTCATTACGCCCCGTCTCCAGCATGTGCCCTATGGCAATGACATCCTGATACCCGATGGTCCAAACGGTCTTTTCGGCTGTTGCCGGGCGCAGAAAGTGGATGTGAGTCCCGGCAAGACCCGCAGGGTGCGGGCCATCGAACTCCGCCATTTCGACCCGCTCCATCCCGTCGCCGGGCACATCTGTGCCCGCTCGGCGGCACACATACGTGGTCCCGTCGGTGAGCTTCGAAACCGCCGCAAGGCCGCGTTCGAAATTCTCTTTTGCGCCTGCAATGATCTGTGCGGGATCAGATGCCAGTGGCTCGGTGTCCATCGCGGTGACAAAAATAGCATCCGTGGTCGACGTGGTGTCGGGCACCTTGGAATAGGGCCGTGTGCGAAAAGATGTCCAAAGACCCGAAGCACAGAGCCTCTCGATCAGGCCGTCACGTGTCGTTGCATCCCCAACCGCAGAGAAATCAACCGCGGGTGCGGCATCCGGATCCACATCGATCTCGACGCTGACCAGCACCCGGCGTGCCCCGCGATTTACGGCCCGCACGCGGCCAGAGACAGGTGCGGTCACCAAAACGTCCGGCGTGTCTTTGTGGAAAAAAATCGGCGCCCCTGCACCGACCTTGTCACCTTCTTCAACCTGCAAACGCGGTTTCAGACCGATGTAGTCCGACCCGAGAATGGCTACGGTTCGGATGTCCGGCGCGTCGATGCCGGACATGGTTGGCGCACCAAGGACTGGGAGGTCCAGACCTTTCTTCAACTTGAAAGT
>JBCBWJ010000201.1:0-5950 GCA_039817165.1 Pseudomonadota bacterium
AGCCAGCCCACGGGGATCACCAGGATCACCAGCACGAGCAGGACCGCAGGCGAGCTGAGCCCAAAGAGCTTGAGCCGTTCGAGCCGTTCGTCGCGGCGGAGCCCTTCGGCGTTGAGATCGGTCACGGCCATGGCGTCAGCCCTCATCATCGGCGATGAGCACGGTGTCTTTGGCCTCTAGCCCCAGTTGCACGGTGTCGCCACGTTGCGGGAGCGTGGCGAAGGTGCCGGAGCGGTTGGCGCCGCGCACGGCGACTTCTGTTCCGTCTTGCAGGGTGGCGTAGAGCAGGAAGGTTTCGCCCTGATAGACCAGTTCGCTGACCGTGGCGGTGAAGACGTTCATGTTCTTGGCCGGTTTGCCTTGAAGCAGGCCAATGCGTTCGGGGCGGATCATGAGGGCGAGGGATTTGGCGTCCGGCACAGGCTGATCGGTGTGCAGTGCGGCCCCTGCGGCCATGAGCGCATCGCCTTTGCGGGTGATGTCGAGGAAGGTGCTTTCGCCGATGAAGTCGGCCACGAATTTGTTTTCGGGCTGATCATATAATTGCTGCGGCGTGGCCAGTTGCATGATGCGGCCGAAATTGACCACCGCGATGCGGTCGGACATGGTGAGCGCCTCGCGTTGGTCATGGGTGACGTAGACGGTCGTCATGCCGAGCTTTTCGTGCAGGTGGCGCAGTTCGATCTGCATGCGGTCGCGCAGTTTCTTGTCCAGTGCGGAAAGTGGCTCATCCATCAACAGGATGCGCGGCTCAAACACGATGGCGCGGGCCAGCGCCACGCGCTGTTTCTGCCCGCCGGAAAGCTGGTCGATGCCGCGCGCGCCGTAGCCGCCCAGCTGGACCGTTTCGAGCGCGCGTTCGACGCGGTCGTCCAGCTGGTCCTTGGGCACTTTGCGCAGTTTCAGCGGGTAGCCCACATTGCCCGCCACGGTCATATGCGGGAAAAGCGCGTAGTTCTGGAACACCATGCCCAGATCGCGCAGGTGGGGCGGTTTGCGGATCACCTCCGTGTCGCCGAATTTCAGGCTGCCCTGGTCGGGGCGCGTGAAGCCCGCGAGAACCATCAAAAGCGTGGTTTTGCCAGAACCGGACGGCCCCAGAAGGGTGAGGAACTCACCGCTTTTTACTTCTAGCGACACGTCGTCGAGCGCATGTACGGGACCGTATGTTTTGGTCACGTGCTGCACGCTTATCGGGAGCGCACCCTCAGTCGTCATGTTTGAATTCCAGTCCGCGATGGTGGGGCCACGAGCGATCGCCCGCTCGTGGCCGTGTTGCGCGTGCTATGGGTGTTATTCCGTCAGCATCTCTTCGTACATCTCTGCGGCGATGGTTTCCCACTTGGCGTACCATTCCAGGGAGACCGGCACCTGCATCGCGGCGTTGTCCGGGGACGAGGGCAGGCCTGCTGCCACCTCTACGGTGATCTCACCTGTGTCATAGGCGGCTTTGTTGGTGGGCCCGTAGGTGATGTATTTGGGCAGATCGTCCTGATATTCCGGCTTGGAAATTTCCGCCAGGAACCGCATCGCGACGTCCTTGTTGGGCGCGCCCTTTGGAACCGCAAAGCAGTCATAATCAAGCAGCGCCTGGTTGAAGGAATAGGCCACGTTTGCCCCGTCCTTGGCCGCGTTGTCGAAGCGGCCGTTCCAGCCGGTGGTCATGTCGACCTCGCCGTCCTTCATCAGCTGCGCGTGCTGGGCGCCTGACGTCCAGAAGACGGAGATGTTGGGCTTGAGCTCTCGGATCTTGTCGATGGCGCGTTCAATGCCTTCTTCGGAATCGAGCACCGAGTAGACATCTTCGGGGGCCACACCATCGGCCATCAGAGCGCCCTCAAGCGCGCCTGCCACCTTGCCGCGATAGGCGCGGGAGCCGGGGAATTTCTCCACGTCGAAGAAATCAGCCCAGCTTTGCGGGCCGTCCTGGCCGTAGGTGTCGGTGTTCCAGGCATAGACGGTCGAGAACACATCGCCGCCCACGCAGTATTCGGAATAAAGCCCGTCGTAGAAGGTGGACACGTCGATCACGTCGTAATCGAGCGGTTCCAAGAGCCCCTCAGCCGCTGCACGCGCGGCAGAGCCTGAACCGGAGGCCACGATGTCGAGCGTGACTTGACCGGAGCTGACCTGCAGCCGCACATCTGACATGCCGCCATAGGTTTCCTGTTTCACCTCGATGCCGGTGTTGGCGGCGGCCGGTTCAAAGAGCGCTTTGGATTGCGCCTCTTGATAGGATCCGCCCCAGGACGCGATGGTCACGCTCTCGGCGAGGGCGGCGGTGGCCATGAGGCTCGCCGCTGCGGAAATTGCGAGTGTCTTCTTCATTCAAGTATCCTCCACTGTTTTTGATGGCCGGTGTTTGGTACGGCCTTTGGTCGCCATTGTGTTGTCTCGGGGCCGGTTTGGCGAGGGCCCGCCCCGAGTGTAGCATCATGCCGTCTCTTTGGTTCGTTCATATTGCTTGCGGTCGCGCCAGCGGTACCAGGCCACCATGGGCGGCAGGAACCACGGCTTGCCCGTGTAAAGGGGGCGGGTCGAAAAGGTCAGGTCGTCGAAGGCGGTGCGGCCTTGGGCCAGGCCCAGCACTTTTTGCCCCATGCGCATGCCCAGATAGGAGGCCATGGAGACCCCTGCCCCGCAATAGCCCATCGCGAAATGGATGCCGTCATGGACGCCGGTGTGGGGCAGTTCATCAAAGGTATAGGCCACGGTGCCCATCCAGGAATGCGAAATCCGGTAGGCGGAGAGCTCAGGGAAGATGCGGCACATGTCGGCATAAAGCCGTGGGCCGCTGATGGTCGTGTCGGTTTCGCCCGCCGACACGCGCCCGCCGAAGAGGATGCGCTGTCGGTCTGGCGAGGTGCGGTAGTAATAGACCACTTTGCAGGTGTCGCTGGCGATGCGTCCGGTTGGAAAGAGCGTGTCGACCAGCGCCTTGGGCAGCGGTTCTGTCGCGATGATGTAGCTGCCGATGGGGATCACGCGGCGTTGCAGCCAGGGCGTGGCCCCGCCGGTGTAGCCATTGGTGGCCACGGCCACGTCGCGGGCTTTGAGCGTGCCTTGGGTGGTCTGCACCGCATAGCCGTCGGGGCGTTTTTCGATGGCGAGCACGGCGCAGTGGCCCATGACCTGCGCGCCTGCCTTCATCGCGGTCTCGAGCAGCCCGCGGTGATAACGGCCGGGGTCGAGCACGGCGTGATGCGGAAAGAGCAGCCCGCCGAAGTAGCGATCCGTGCCCAGTTCGCGGCGTTGCTCGGCGCGGGGCACGACCTGGGCCTCTATCCCGTCATCGCGGGCCAGCGTTTTGGCATCGCGGGTGAGATCTTCGTAGTGTTGCGGCGTGTGGGCGGCGTGAAACCGGCCCGCGCGACGGAAGGCACAGTCGATGCTTTCGTTTGCGATGCGTGTCTCGATCCAGTCGAGCGCGGTTTTGCCTTCGTCGCGGATGGCGCGGGCGGCCTGATCGCCGTGCTTGGCGGCGAGTTTGGCATAGGAAGGTTTGATGGAAGTGCTGATCTGCCCGCCGTTGCGGGTGCTGCAGCCGTGGCCGGGATCGCCTGCATCCAGCACCAGAGTGGAGCGCCCACCGCGTGCGGTCTCGATCGCGGCATTGAGCCCGGTGTAGCCAGACCCCACGACCAGGACGTCGACCGAGGATGGCAGGCCACTGGACAGGCCCGTGGCCGCCGCCAACCCATCATGCCAATAGGGGGCATCTGTCCAGTTGGGCATCCAGACCTCGCTGGTGTTGAGACGTGCGCCGTCGGCCAAGATCATTCCTCTCTATCTTGAGGCATGTGCCGACGATCAAGCGCATGTGCGCCGCGTCCGCTATCCCCCTCAGATGACGTTAGAAATCGGCCGTGGATAAAGCAACTTAATATGGTTTATATTTAAATTCGAAATATTTATACATGAGGTGCGGGCCATGCATATCAAACTGAGACATCTGGAGGTGTTCAACGCGCTTTTTGAGGCCGGGTCGGTGTCGCGGGCGGCAGACCGGCTGAGCCTGTCGCAACCGGCCGTGAGCATCGCACTTGGCAATCTGGAGGATCAGATGGGGTTTCGTCTGTTCCACCGCGATCGCGGGTTTTTTGCGCCCACCAATGAGGCGCTGCTGTTGCATGACGAGGTGCAGCAGGGGATCACGGCGCTGGCGCGGGTCGACAAACGGGCCGAGGAAATCCGGTCGGGGGCCACAGGCGCCATCAGCGTGGCCACCAATGGGGCGATGTCGCTGAATTTCCTGCCGCAGGTGATCGCCGCGTTCCAGAGCGACTATCCTGAAACGCGGGTGGAGCTAAGGGTGCATTCGTCGCGCCGGATCGCGGCGTGGGTGGGCAGCCGCCAGATTGACATCGGGTTGACCGATGCGCCGGTGCCGGTGGCGGGGCTCGAGGCGGAGCTTTTTGACATGGAATGCGTGTGCATCATGCGCGCCGATGATCCGCTGGCGGGGTGCGAGACGGTGACGCCTGCGGATCTGCACGATCGGGCGGTGATCGCGGTGACGGGCGATCACAGTGTCGACCGACAATTGGCAGCGGTGATGGCGCAGGCCGGGGCGAAGCTGCGCCATACGGCGTCGAGTTACTATTACGCGATTGCCCGCAACATGGTGGCGGCGGGGCAGTATGTGTCGGTGATCGACCCGATCAACGGTAAGGCGACGCTGTCGGATGGGGTGATCTGGCGACCGTTCGCACCAAGGATCGTACATGAACTGGCCGTGGTCACAAGCCGGGGCCAACCGATGGGCATCGCGGCGGGGCATTTCAAGGACAGGATCCGCGACAGCCTGCTTGGGTTCGCGCTTTGACCGGTTGTACGAGCGTGGTCTGGACGGGCACATCAAGAGGGGCTTGATGGTGATGCTGTGTCAGGTCAGTTTGCCCTTATGACAGGCATCACATCTTCGCGCGCTCTGAAGCGGCGACTTTTCACATTGGCGGGGTTTGTCGCGCTACTCTGGGCGGTGCAGGCGGTGAACTGGGTCACGGGCTATGGGCTGAACGCGATGTTTGGTCTGATCCCGCGGCAGCTGTATGGGCTGGATGGGATCCTCGGGATGCCGGTTTTACACAGCAGTCCGGCGCATCTTGCCTCCAACACCGCGCCGCTGATCCTGATGGGGGTGCTGTTGGTGGTGACGGCGACGCGGGCGCTGTTGGCTGTGAACGCGGTCATCGTGGGTTTGGGGGGTGCGCTGGTCTGGGTGTTCGGCAGCGCGGCCATTCATGTCGGGGCTTCGGGGCTTGTCTTCGGGTGGTTTGGTTTTCTGGTGGTGCGCGGTTTTGTGGACCGGTCTTTCGTCACACTTGGGGCGGCGATTTTGGTCGGGGTGATCTATGGGTCGATCCTCTGGGGTGTGTTGCCGGGGCAGCCGGGCATCTCTTGGGAGGCGCATCTTTTCGGGGCCATTGCGGGCGGTGTCGCGGCGGTGCTGGTGCGCGCCCGTGTTCAGGCCCCGAAGGTGCGCCGCGGCGTGCGGTGATGTCACACCGCGCTGCGGGGCCTGCCGTCCTGAAGGCCCGCTCTACACCTTTTGAGGGAACTGGGGCATAAGGCGGCCACGACTCAACCCTGACACTCAACGAGGACAGACGCATGCACGACATCCGCGCGATCCGAGAAAACCCTGATCAGTTTGACGCCCAAATGGCGCGCCGGGGCATTTCCGGGGCGTCGACGGGGATCCTTGCCGTGGATGAGACGCGGCGCGCGACCATCCTGAGGGCCGAGACCGCGCAGGCCGACCAGAACAAGGCCTCCAAAGAGGTGGGCGCAGCCAAAGGGCGCGGCGACGAGGCCGAGTTCGAGCGACTGCGCATGCTGGTGGCCGAGAAGAAGGCGGAAGTGGCGGCCATGCAGGGCGAGGCAAAAGGGCTGGATGAAAAGCTAATCGCGATGCTGTCGGCTATGCCCAATATCCCGCTTGATGCGG